>WBTZ01000216.1 GCA_009026175.1 Zoogloea sp.
GAGCTGGCCCGGCGGGGCAGATTGTCGGGCCCGGGAAACAGAAACTCCCTATCATTCGGCCCATTCAAGAATTCGAGCCCGGGCCGGCCCATGACTGTCCGTACTTTCGGTGGTTTCAGAACCCGTCTGACGCTGCTTCTCGGCGGCTTGTCGCTGGTCTTTGGTGCTGTGTCGACCTGGTACGTCGACCGTTACGCATCGGAGCGCATGACGGCGGCGCGGGGGCAGACCCTGCAGGAGGTCACCCAGGCCATTGCCGTGGCGGTGGAGACCAATCTTGCCGAACGGGAGCGGGAGATCGTCCTGCTCAGCAAGGCGCCCTCGATCAGGCAGGCGGATTTCGACAATCCGGCCATCCGGACTTTTCTGGACCAGGTCAAGTCGAGCTACCGGCATTACGCCTGGATGGGCATTGCGGACGCGGGCGGCGTGGTGGCGGTGGCGGCGGGCAGGCTCCTCGAGGGCGAGAGCGTCGCCCCGCGGCCGTGGTTCATCGCCGGGCAGAAGGCGCCCTTCGTCGGGGATGTGCATGGGGCGGTATTGCTGGCCAGCAAGCTGCCTGCCTCCTCGTCCAGGGAGCCGCTGCGGCTGATCGACTTCGCCGCTCCCATCGTTGACCAGGCCGGCGCCCTCAAGGGGGTGCTCGCCGCCCATGCGAGCTGGAACTGGGTCACCGAGGTCATCGCCATGGCCTTGCCGGCATCGGCCGCACAGGATGGCATCGAGGCTTTCGTGGTGAGCGGCAAGGGCGAGGTGCTTTACCCCTTTGCCGCGATCGACCACGTCTCCATTCCCGCCGTGCTCCAGGGCGGCACGTCGATGCTCATCACCCGCTGGGGGGCCGAAGACTACCTGGTCAGCAGCACGGCGGTGCGGCCGGTGAACGAGCATCAGCTGGGCTGGCGCGTCGTCGTGCGGCAGCCGGTGTCCAGGGCGCTGGCGTCGATCACCGACCTGCATCGCCACCTGTTCGGCCTTGGCCTGCTGATGGCGGCGGTGTTCGTGTATCTCTCCTACCACCTCGCCGGGCGCTTCAGCCAGCCGCTGGGCGACCTGGCCCGTGCCGCCAGGTGTGTCGAGCAGGGGGAGGGGCCCGGCGTTTTTGCGGCGCCGGGCGGCAGCAACGAGATCCGTGACCTGTCCCGCTCGCTGCGCGGCATGACGGACACCCTGATCGCCCAGCGGAAGGCGCTGGAAGACGCGAATCTTCAGCTCGAGCGCAAGGTCGAGGAGAGGACAGCCGAGTTGCGGCAGCAGAAGGTGCTGAACGAGTCCATCGTGCATGCCAGCTCCAACGGCCTGCTCCTGTATGAGGCCGACGGCCGCTGCGTGCTGGCCAACGAGGCGGCTGCGGAGATCATCGGGGCCGGCATCGATGCCCTGCTCGCACAGAATTTTCATGAGCTGCCCAGCTGGAGGACGAATGGCCTGCACGAGGCCGCCATGCAGGCCATCGGGGGCAAGGCGTCGCAATGCCTGGTGAGCACGCAGAGCACCTTCGGCAAGGCGGTGGACTGCCTCGCCACCCTCGTCCCCCTGCAGCATGACGAGAAGCCGATGGTCCTGGTGCTGCTGAAGGACGTGTCGGAGCTGGTGGAGGCCAACCGCCAGCTGGAGCGGCTGGCCCGTCGCGATGCGCTCACCGCGGTTCACAACCGGCTGGCCGCCAACGAGAAGCTGCGCGGGGAGTTCCTCCGCATGAAACGGACAGGCAAGGCCTATTGCGTGCTCCTCATGGACATCGACCACTTCAAGCGGGTCAATGATTGCTTCGGCCACGAGACGGGGGACGTCGTCCTCAAGCAGGTGGCCGGATTGCTCCAGGAGAGCGCCCGGGCATCCGATTTCGTCGCCCGCTTCGGCGGCGAGGAGTTCCTGGTTGTGCTGCCCGACACCCCCCTGGAGGGCGGCAGGGTGGTGGCCGAGAAGATCCGCGCCGGGATCGCCGGGGCGGCGTTTCCGATGGTCGGCCGGGTGAGCCTGAGCATCGGGCTCGCCACGAGCGCCAGGGACGACATGAACGAAGACGACGCCGTCCGCCGCGCCGATGCGGCCTTGTACCAGGCCAAGGAGGCGGGCCGGAACCAGGTTGTGGCGGCTTAGGGAGACGCTCACTTGTTCGGATGGACACACTCATGCTGACACGCGCGCTGGAACAGCAGCTCAACTTTCTGAGGGAGATCGACCGGCTCAAGACGGTGCTGCGGCAGTCGCCCTTGCTGGACCGCAGCCGCAAGGAGAACTCTGCGGAGCACTCCTGGCATCTGGCGATGTACGCGCTGTTGTTGCAGGAGCACGCCGGCGGGCCGGTGAATGTGAGCCGGGTGGTGCAGATGCTCCTGCTGCATGACATCGTGGAGATCGATGTCGGCGACTTTCCGATTCATGGCGGGTCGTCGCCTGCGCAGCAGGCCGAGCAGGAGGCCCGGGCGGCGGCCCGCCTGTTCGGCCTGCTGCCGCCGGAGCAGGGCGACCGCTTCCTGGCCCTGTGGCAGGAATTCGAGGGCGCCGAGAGCGAGGACGCGAAATTCGCCAAGGCCCTCGACCGCTTTCAGCCCCTGCTCATCAATGTGTTCACCGGCGGGGGAACCTGGACCGAGAACGGCGTTTCGATGGAGCAGGTCTTCTCGCGCTACGGGCCCGTGATCCAGCGCGGCGCGCCGGGGCTGTGGGCGGTGTGCGAGGTGTGGGTCGGGCAGCACTTTGCGGGGTAATCGGGGGGCCGCAGGCCGGCGTTGTCTCGCGGCACGGGGGGCGGGGTCTGCCCCCGCGCCACTCCCTCTTGCTGTGGGGGAAGTGAACGTGATCTAGTGTGATACCTCCAGATCCTGAGCAATTCGATGGTCCGGCCCGGCGAATACTCCTGTCGTGGTGTCCAGCTCGTGCTTTTCCTGATGCTGGGCATGCTGTACGGCCTGGCGCTGGCGACCGAGGCGCCGGAGAAGAGGTGGCTGCTGGTGCTGCACTCCGACCAGGTGGGCTACCCGGTGGTGGATGGGGCCGGGCAGGGCTTGCTGACGGCGGTCCGGGAGGCGGGGCTGAGCGCGGCGGACATCAATGTCGAATACCTGGACTTCAACCGCAACCCGGGGGCCGAGCATCGCGAGGCGGTGACGCGCCTGATGCGCCTGCGCCTCGCCGACAAGAAGGTCGCCGTCGTCTATGCGCAGGGGCTGCTGGCCCTGGAGTACGCGCAAAGGGAAGGCCGAAGCCTGTTTCCCGATGCGGTGATCATCACCAACGTGCCGATGCTGGACGCCCGCAGCCGGGCGGCCGCGACGCCGCTGATCCGCGTCCCCTGGCGGCCGGACTACGTCCACAACGCGCGCTACGCGCTGTCCTTCTTTCCCGAGACGCGCAGGCTGCTGGTGGTGGTGGGGGGCGGTCAAATGGATGCGCTCTACGCGTCCCTGGCCCGTGCCGAGCTGGCGGAGTTTGCCGGCCAGGTGGAGATTGAATACACCGACACCCTGAGCCACGACGAGATGCTGGCGCGGGTGGCCCGGGCCGACCTGCAGACGGCGGTGCTGCTGACCCCGTATTTCGGGGATTCGGCAGGCCGGACCTTCGTGCCGGTGGAGGTCGCCAAGGAGGTGGCGGATGCGTCGCCGGCCCCGGTCTTCGTGACGGCCGAGCCCTTCCTGATCTTCAATGTCATGGGCGGCAGGTTGCTCAGGACCGAGGATTTCGGACGCTATGCGGGGAATATCGCGGTCCGCTACCTCCGGGGCGATCTGGCCTTGCAGGACCGGATCGCGGTGTTCGATCCGCCCTTCGTGCCCGTCTTCAACTGGCCGCAGCTGGTGAAGTGGGGCGTCGATCCGGCTGGGCTTGAGGAGGGCGTCGAGTTGCTCGACCGGCCTCTGTCACTGTGGGTGGAGTACCGCCCGCAGGTGATCGCAGTGGTGGCTGCCTTCGGGCTGATGAGCGCGTTGATCGTGGCCCTGTTCCTGCAGGGGCGCCGTCGCCGCCTTGCCGAGCAGGCTGCCGGCGCCAGCGAGGCCCGCTCCCGGGTGATGATCGAAGCGGCGCCCGAAGCGATCCTGACCTACGACGTGGACACCAAGCGGATCATCGACGCCAATGCCAACGCCCTCAGGCTCTTCGGCTGCAGCCGCGAGATGCTGATGGGCAACGCCCTGAGGCATTTTTACCGGAAGCCGCCGCCCGGCGACACCTCGCTGGACGAATCCATGGCGGACGTCGAGCGGCGCGCCATGGCGGGTGAGGTCGTGGCGGTGGAGCGGAGCGTGGTGCGGCAGAGTGATGCTGACGAGATCGACTGCGATCTGCGCGTCGTCAAGCTGCCTTACGCCGAGCAACGCATCCTGCGTTTGACCTTCACCGACGTGAGTGCCCGCAAGGCCATCGAGTCGGCCCTGTATTTCGTGGCGCAGCGGGCCACGGTTGGGCAGTTGGCCCATCGGGCTTTTGCGTCGGAGCTCAGTGCCTTCCTGTGCCGAGTGCTCAAGCTCGACCACGCGGTTCTCCTGCGCCGGGTGCAGGGGCAGACCTTCGAGGTGATGGGGGCCATGGGTAAGGACGCGGCCTTGCAGCTGGAGCCGGACGAGGTCGAAGCGCTGGCCGGCGAGGCCCTGGCCGCCCATTCGGACATCCGCATCCTGCCGGCTGACGCGCGCCGGCAGCTGTCCACCTCCCGGCTGCTGGATGCGTGGCAGGTGGAGAGCTATGTGGCGGTGTCCTTGTGGGATGCCGCCGGGGAGCCCATCGGCTTTATCGTGGCCACCGGGCAGGGCCCGCTGCACCACCCGGAGCGGGCCCAGTCGGTCCTGCAGATCGTTGCATCGCGGGCGGCCCAGGAGATCGAGGGCGTGCGCACCGAGACGGCCATCCAGCACTACCAGGACAGCCTCGAGAACGAGGTGAAGCAGCGTACCGGCGAGCTGGCCCAGGCCAACCAGGCCCTGGCCCGCAGCAATGAGGCACTGGCCAGCGCCCGGGATGCGGCAGAGGCCGCGACGCGGGCCAAGAGCGAGTTCCTGGCCAACATGAGCCACGAGATCCGCACGCCGATGAACGCGATCATCGGCATGACCGAACTGGCGCTGCGCGGGCCCCTGGAGGCGAAGGAAAGGAATTACCTCAGGAAGGCCGCCACGGCGGCGGAGTCTTTGCTGAGCCTGATCAACGACATCCTGGACTTCTCGAAGATCGAGGCCGGCAAGCTCGACCTGGAGCAGCGGGCCTTCAACCCGGCCGAGGTCGTTTACAACGTGGCGACCGTGCTCGGGGCGCGGGCCGCCGAGAAGGGGCTGGAGTTGCTCGTGCGGCTGGCCCCGGATGTACCGCAGGCGCTCTCGGGCGACGCCCTGCGGCTGGGCCAGGTGTTGATGAACCTGTGCGGCAATGCCATCAAGTTCTCCGAGCGGGGGGAGATCGTGGTGGATGTGCAGCAGGTGTCCAGGAAAGGCCTGCAGGTGGTGCTGGCATTCTCGGTGACCGACCCGGGCATCGGCATGAACCGGGAGCAGATGGCGACCCTGTTCCAGGCCTTCAGCCAGGCTGACGCCTCGCATGCCCGGCGTTTCGGGGGCACGGGCCTGGGGCTGGCGATCAGCAAGCAGCTGGTGGGTTTGATGGGCGGTGAGATTGCGGCGCTCAGTGCGCCGGGCCTGGGCAGCGAGTTCCGCTTCACGGCGGTGTTCGAGTTGGCGGATGTGCCCCTCGAGGCGGCGGGGCGCCTGCCGGCCGACATCAGGGGCTTGCGTATCCTGGTGGTGGACGACAGCTCACGTGCCCGGGAGATTGCCCTGCATGTCCTGGCCGGCCTGGGACTCAAGGGGGATGCCGTGGCCTCGGGCGCCGGGGCGCTGGCCTTCCTGCTCGAGGCGGCCCAGGTGGCGCGCCCCTACGACGTGGTGCTGATGGACTGGAAGATGCCGGAGATGGACGGCCTGGAGACGGCTGCCCGCATCCGGCGGGCCCTCGCGCCCGAGCGGCGGCCCCGGATCGTGCTGGTGACGGCCTATGGCACCGACGCCGCCAGCGATCAGGCGCAGGCCGAGCAGGTGGACGCCTTCCTGGCCAAGCCCTTGAACGGCCTCGAACTCGCCCCTGTGCTGGCGCGCCTGTCCAGGGGCGGCGCGGAGCCGTCGGGCAAGGGCCTGGGGCCGGACGCGGAGCCTGGCAGCGCGGCGATCGAGCACATCAAGGGGATGCGGGTGCTCCTGGTGGAGGATAACGCCTTCAATCAGCTGGTGGCCTCGGACATGTTGAGCCAGGTGGCCGGCGTGGAGGTGATC
>WBTZ01000217.1 GCA_009026175.1 Zoogloea sp.
AGCCCCTCCCCGCCGCTTCGAGCCCCGACCGCAGCCGCCTGGCCGGCCTCCGCGCCACCACCGCCGACACGGCGGCCCTGCTGGGCGGACTCCCTGGCGTGGCCCTCTCCAGCGCTGGCGGCGTCTCCAGCCTGCCGGTGATCCGCGGCTTCGCCGACGACCGCAACCGCATCCAGGTGGACGGCATGGACCTCATCTCGGCCTGCGGCAATCACATGAATCCGCCCCTCTCCTACCTCGACCCCAGCCGCCTGGAGAACATCCAGGTCCACAGCGGCGCGACCCCCGTCAGCCTGGGCGGTGACAGCATCGGCGGCACCATCGTGGCCCGCTCGCGGCAGCCGCGCTTCACCGCGCCCGGCGAAAGCCCCCTGAGCAGCGGCGAGGCCGGCGTGTTCTACCGCTCCAACGGCGATGCCCACGGCGCCCGCATCAGCGCCGACTGGGCCGGCGAAAGCCTCGCCGCCCGCTACAGCGGCTCCACCGCCGAGGCCCGCAACTACCGCTCGGCGAAGGCCTTCAAGGCCGGCACCACGGCCATCCACAGCGGCTCCGGCCCCCACTGGATCGCCGGCGACGAGGTCGCCTCCACCGCCTACCGCGCCGACAACCACGCCCTGGACCTCGCCTTCCGCCACGCGCAGCACCAGTTCGACCTGGAGATCGCCACCCAGCACATCCCCTACCAGGGCTTCCCCAACCAGCACATGGACATGACCGACAACCGCAGCAGCCGGGTGAACCTGGGCTACCAGGGACGCTTCGGCTGGGGCAGCATCGAAGGCCGGGTGTATCACGAGAGCACCCGCCACAAGATGGACTTCGGCGATGACAAGCTCTACTGGTACGGCGCCGCCCGCAACGTGGCGGGCATGCCGATGGACACCCACGGCCGCAACACCGGTGCCCGGCTGAAGGTGGAGCTGATGCCCAACGAGCGCGACACCCTGCGCCTTGGCGCCGACCTGCAGCGCTATCGCCTCGACGACCAGTGGGCGCCGGTGGCCAACTCGATGATGATGTCGCCCGACACCTTCTGGAACATCCGCAACGGGCGGCGCGACCGCAACGAACTGTTCGCCGAATGGGAAGCCGCCTGGTCACCCCGCTGGCTCACCCTGGCCGGCGTGCGCGCCGGCACCGTCCGCACGGATGCCGGCAGCGTGCAGGGCTACAACACCATGCCGATGATGTATGGCAACGATGCCGCCCGCTTCAACGCCGCCGGGCACCGCGTGACCGACCACAACCTGGACACCACCCTGCTGGCACGCTTCACACCCGATGCCGGGCAAACCTTCGAGGCCGGCTATTCCCGCAAGACCCGCTCCCCCAGCCTTTACGAGCGCTACACCTGGTCCACCAACGGCATGGCGGTGGCCATGAACAACTGGGTGAACGACGGCAACGGCTACGTGGGCGACATCGGCCTCAAGCCCGAAGTGGCCCACACCCTGAGCCTCGCCGCGGATCTCCACGATGCGGCCGAGCAGGCCTGGGCACTGCGGATCGCGCCCTACTATTCCTTGGTGGACGACTACATCAATGCCCGCTGCCTCGGCAGCTGCACCCCCGGCCGCTTCAACGCCCTCAAGGTGGCCAATGCCGACGCGCGGCTCTACGGCGTCGACGTGTCCGGCCACGCCCTGCTGCATGCCTCCGAAGGCCTCGGCCGCCTGCTCGGCAAAGCCGTCGTCGGCTACGTGAAGGGCAAGGACACGCGCAGCGACGACGGGCTCTACAACATCATGCCGCTCAACGCCCGCCTCATGCTGGAACAACAGGCCGGGGCCTGGACCCACGGCATCGAGGGCCTCTTCGTGGCCGCCAAGCACGCCGTGTCCGACGTGCGCAACGAGATCCGCACCGCCGGCTACGGGCTCCTCAACCTGCGCAGCAGCTACGACGAACGGCGCTTCCGGATCGACCTGGGCATCGAGAACCTCTTCAACAAACACTACGCCCTGCCCCTGGGGGGAGCCTACATCGGGCAGGGCAGCACCATGTCACTCAACGGCACCGGCGCACCCTACGGCATCGCCGTACCCGGCATGGGGCGTTCGCTCTACGCGGGGCTCACCGTCCGCTTCTGACGCGGGGCGCCGGCGCACTCCGCCGGTGCCCGCCGGCCGGGCGCGCACCAGATCGGCTCTTCCGTGTGCCGGTTTGACAGGGCAAACCGGCTTTCCCGGCCATTTCGGGTACTTGGAACGATTTTTGCAGCGCAACAGGGATATCGTTCAAGGAGCACCGACATGGCCGCGAATTGCACCTGGGATTCCATGGATGTCCACCTGCTGCGCGTCCTCCACGCGCTGCTCACCGAATGCAGCGTGAGCAAGGCGGCACGCCGCCTCAACCAGTCCCAGCCGGCCGTCAGCACCGCCCTGCGCCGCCTGCGCGACATCACCGGCGACCAGTTGCTGGTACGCAGCCGCAACGGCATGACCCCCACCGAAAGGGGGGCCGGCCTGCTCGAGCCGGTCAAGATCGCCCTGCAACAGATCGAAGCCATCGCCGTCCGCCAGGTGAAGTTTGATGCGGCCAGCTCCCGCCGGGTCTTCAACATCGCCACCCCGGACTACCTCAACGCCGTCTTGCTGGGCGAGATCGTCGCCCGCCTGCGCAAGCTGGCGCCCCATTCCCAGGTGGCCTTCCATTCCCTCGGGCCGGACTACGACTACGCCCGGGCCCTGGAGAACGGCGAGCTCGACGTGGTCATCGGCAACTGGCCGCAGCCGCCGGAAAACCTGCGCATGGCCCCGCTGTTCGACGACGAGGTGGTGTGCCTGATGCGCAAGACCCACCCCCTGGCCGGGCGCATCCTGACCACCGACGAATACCTGTCCGCCGAGCACCTCGTCCCTACCCCCTACGCCGTCGGCCAGCGCGGTGTGATCGACCTGCATCTGGCGCGGGAACGCATGAAGCGCAACGTGGTGGCCTACGTGCCCTACTTCGGCCTGGTGCCCTACCTGCTGCTGGAGACCGACATGCTCTTCTCCAGCCCGCGCATCTTTGCCGAACACTGTGCGCGGATGATGCCCCTGTCGGTGGCCGAGGCCCCCATCGACTTCCCGAAGATGAGCTTCTACCTGCTGTGGCACGACCGCAGCCACTACGAGGAGGAATGCCGCTGGTTCCGCGAGCAGATCACCACGGTGGCGCGCCAGTCGCCGGCCCTGCAACGCGCCCGGGAGGCCGCCCAGGCCCAGGACAGCGCCCGCACGGCAGCCGGCCTGGCACCGGCCTTCGCCGCCTGAGCGGGCCCCGGCGCCCGGCAGCACGGCGGGCCGCTCAGTGGCGCAAGGGGCCCTGGGCGCCCAGCACGTCAGCTGCATTCGGCGCCACGATGCCCTGGCGCTGCATGCGTCGGTAGAGGGTCGAGCGCGAGACGCCGATGCGCGCGGCCGCCGCCGAGATGTTCCAGTGGCACTGGCGCAGCACCTGCAGCATGTGCTCCCGTTCGTCCCCCGCGGGCGGCACGGGTGGAGATGCCGCGAACACCGCAGCTGAAAGCTCGGCCGGCATGACCAGCGGATCGGTGACCGACTCCGGGAAGTGCTCCAGCGCCAGCGCCTCGTCGTCGCACACCGCCACCGCAAAGCGCAGCGCGTTGCGCAGCTCGCGGATATTGCCCGGCCAGGGATACCCGGAAAGACGCTCCAGGACCGCCTCAGGCAGTACGAGGCGACGCCCGGCGGTGGCCATTTCCTCCTCCAGCACCTGGCGGATCACCTCGCAACGGTCACTGCGCTCCCGCAGGGGCGGCAAGCGGAACACCGCGGCATTGAGGCGGTAGAACAGATCCTCGCGGAACAGCCCGCTGCGCACCATCGAGGCCAGATCCCGGTGGGTGGCGCAGATCACGTTGAGATCCACCTTCTCGGGCTCGGATGCGCCCAGGGCCACCACCTCGCCCTCCGCCAGCACCCGCAGCAGGCGGGTCTGCAGGGCCAGGGGCATGTCACCGATCTCGTCGAGGAACAGGGTGCCGCCGTTCGACTGCTGCACCTTGCCCTTGGCCCCCCGCGCCTTGGCCCCGGTGAAGGCGCCTTCCTTGTAGCCGAACAGCTCGCTTTCGATCAGGGTCTCGGGAATGGCCGCGCAGTTGAGCGCCACGAAGGGCTTGTCGCGGCGCTGGCTGTGACCATGGATCGCCTTGGCGAATGCCTCCTTGCCAGACCCGGTCTCCCCGAGCAGCAGGATGGTGAGCTTGCGATCCACCACCCGCTTGACCCTTTCGATGCTCTCCAGCACGCGGGGGTCGCGGGCGGCGAGCGCCTCGAAGCCTCGCTTCACCGACAGGGCCGCGCCCGGCGCCGCCTCCCGCACCGGCGCCCGCAGCTGGGCCTCGAACAGCAGCCCGTTGGCCAGGCAGCGCAAGGGAATCGGCGCCCCCGGCCGCTCGTGGGCACGCCGCACCAGCTCGCTGGCGGACAGGTCGAAGAGATCCTCCAGGCGGCGCGACGGCAGGCTGGCCCCGGCGAACAGGCCGGCCCGCAGGCGGCGGCTGGCCGCCACGATGCGGCCCCCGTCGTCGAAGGCCAGGTAGTGCACCTCGCCCAGGCTCCAGCTGTCGCCGGGGGCGCTGATGGAGAGGGTCCACGCCGACTTGTAGCCCTCGACGAAGAGGGCGTTCTCGATGGCCAGGGCATTCTGCTGGACCAGGCGATACACCACCGCCTGGCTGTTGCGGTTCTCCGGGGCGGCGAAGGCCGATGCGTTGAGCACGCCGACCAGCTCGTCGGCGGGCCCGAAGACCGGCGCGGCGCTGCAGGTGATGCCGCTGTTGTGGCTGCGGAAATGCTCGGCACGGTGCACCAGGATCGGCGCCCGGTCCACGATGGCGGTGCCGACCCCGCAGGTGCCCTCCTCGACCTCCGACCAGCATGCCCCGACCAGGAAGCCACGGCGGCGGAAATCCTCATCCAGGCTCGGGCTGCCCCGGAAGTCGATGGTGGCCCCGTGACCGTTGGTCAGCAGCACGCAATACCCGGATTCGCGCACCTGCTCATGCAGGCGTGACACACCCAGCTGGGCGATGCGCAGGAAGGATGACAGGCGGTCACGCAACTCGCGGAACTCGGATGCCGTCAGCACCCGCGCGCCGGCCCGGGTGGACGGATCGATGCGGTAGGTCTCCTCCGATCTCCGCCAGGACTCCCGCAGGCGCTCCTCGCACGAAAGCAGGCTCAAGGCACCACCGGGCACGGCGCCCCCGGCCAGGACGTCTCCACGTCTGTCCCGCATATCCAGCTCCTCTATGTCTCCAACCTCATGGTGCGGCCATCCTGCGGGCACTCTTGCCACCCGGGAGCACGCTTCTTTGTGGGTGAATCATAGCGTACGGGAAATAGATCGGCGAATAAAAAAACCCTCACCAGGAAATACGGAAAAATACCGCAATGCAGCATCCTGAAAATGGAAATCAAATTGCACAGGCGTTACACGACAACTGATTCATGCAGCGCTACACCTGTAGCGCGGAACACCCTGCCGCAACATCGCGACAAAAATCCATATCCATTAAAAACAGGCTCAGACAAAACCAAGAATAAAAACAAACCATTGATAAAAAAACAAAAAACAGCAACATCAACAAGCCCGAATCTTTCCACCCTGCCAATGGCACAGGCCTTGCCTAATCACCCTGGCCACAAACCAGAAAGCAGGACAGGAAATGAATAAGACTCCGCGCCACCCTGATCACAGCCGCCCCGTCGAAAGCCCTTCATCGCCCGAACGGAGGAATGCGCTGCGGACAAGCTCCGCGATTCTTCTCTGCGCAGGGCTCGGAATAGGAAAACAGGCCCTTTCCGGGGAGCCGTCCAATTCCCGGCCAAAGGCGGGCGACCAATTGGTCCGCAGTGACAGCGACGGCAATCCGGTTCCCCTGCGCAGCACCGAGATCCTTCCCGACAGCAAGCCCCTGGGCGCCTTTCCGCTTGAACCGGCCAGTGGCGAAGTGCGCAGCGGCTCGCGGCTCAACAAGGTGATCCTGATCCGCGTCGCCCCCGGCGACCTGACCGAAGAAACCCGCGCCTATGCCGCCGGCGGCGTGCTCGCCTACTCGGCGGTGTGTACCCACCAGGGCTGCGAAGTCTCCGAATGGGTCGCCAAGGACAAGACCCTGATGTGCTACTGCCACTTCTCCAAGTTCTCCCCCGGCCGGGCTGGCGAAGTGGTGGCCGGCCCCGCCCCCCGCACCCTGCCC
>WBTZ01000218.1 GCA_009026175.1 Zoogloea sp.
GTTCAGGCCGCCTGGTGGTGCAGGACCTGGCCGACCGCAGCATCGTGCTGGCCCAGGGCGACGGGCTGTTCGGCGCCGGCAGCGCCACCCCGTCGGCCACCTTCGTCGAGCTGCTCGATCACATCGGCAGTGCCGTCGCCAAGCTGGGCGGCACGGTGCTGGTCCGCGGCCATACCGACAACCAGCCGATCCGCTCGGCACGCTTCCCGTCCAACTGGCACCTCTCCAAGGCCCGCGCCGACGCAGTGGCGGGCCTGCTGGCGGCGCGCCTGCCGGGCACCAGCAGCATCAAGGCGGAAGGCATGGCCGAGAGCGTGCCCGTCGCGCCCAACGACTCGCCCGAGGGACGCGCCCGCAACCGGCGCGTCGAAATCGTCGTGTTCCCCCCGGCTCCGGGCAACTGACCCGCTGGACACCTCCATGAAAAGCTTCTTCAAGGCCCTCCTCCACCCCGTCGCGATCACCCTCATCGGCCTCATCGCCCTGAGCCTGGTGATCTGGTACGTGGGGCCCCTCGTCGCCATCGCCGGTCACGCCCCCCTCGAATCGGAAACTGCCCGGCTGGTGCTCATCGTGTTCTGCGTGCTGGCCATCGTCGGCCACCTGGCCTACCGCAGCTGGAAGGCCCGCCGGAAGAACGCCGAGCTGATCGACGGCATCGCCGGCAAGCCGGCCCAGAAGGAAGAGTCGCCGGAGCTGCAGACCCTGCGCCAGCGCTTTGCCGAAGGCACCGCCGTGCTCAAGCAGCGCCGGCTGGGCGGCGACGCCAAGGGCGGTGCGCTGGACAAGCTGGCCGCCATGGGCTCGAGCCGCTACCTGTACGAGCTGCCCTGGTACGTCTTCATCGGAGCCCCCGGCTCCGGCAAGACCACCGCCCTGATCAACTCCGGCCTGCGCTTCCCGCTGGCCGAAGGCACCGCGGGCCATCAGGTCAAGGGCGTGGGGGGCACCCGCAACTGCGACTGGTGGTTCTCCGACGAAGCGGTGCTCCTCGATACCGCCGGCCGCTACACCACCCAGGACTCCGACCGGGAGACCGACAAGGGCGCCTGGCATGAATTCCTGGCCCTGCTCAAGAAGTTCCGCCCCCGCCAACCCCTCAACGGCGTCCTGCTGACCATCTCCCTGAGCGACCTGCTGACCCAGAACGAGGCCGCCGCCAGCGCCCATGCCGCCGCCCTGCGCGAGCGCATCCACGAGCTGTACTCCGAGCTCGGCGTGCGCCTGCCGATCTACGTGCTGGTCACCAAGTCCGACCTGATCGCCGGCTTCCAGGCGTTCTTCGGCAACCTGGGCAAGGACGCCCGCGACCAGGTGTGGGGCACCACCCTGCCCCTGGACGACGATGCCAAGCCCCTGGCCGGCCTGGGCGCCCGCTTCACCGGCCTCCAGTCGCGCATCGACGGCCAGCTCCTGGAGCGCCTGCAGACCGAGAGGGACCTGTCCCGGCGCGAGGCCATCGCCGCCTTCCCCCAGCAGTTCGCCGCCGCCACCCGCCTGCTGGGCAGCTTCATCGAGCAGATCTTCGCGTCCTCGGGCTTCAAGCACGACGCCCTCGTGCGAGGCGTGTATTTCACCAGCGGCACCCAGGAAGGCAGCCCCATCGACCGCGTGCTGGCCACCCTGGGCGGCGCCTTCAGCCTGGAGCGGCGCGTGCTTCCGCCCCAGGTCGGCTCGGGCAAGAGCTTCTTCATGACCCGCCTGCTGCGCGAGGTGATCTTCGCCGAACAGGGCATCGGCAAGGCCAACCTGGCCTGGGAGCGCCGCCGCGGGCTGATCCGCCTGGCCGCCTTTGCGGCGGTCGGCATCGTCTCGGTGGGGCTGCTCCTCGCCTGGACCCTCTCCTACATCGGCAACCGGGGTTACATCGACGAGGTGGATGCCCGCGTGGCCGAGTTGAAGCCGGTCACCGTGAAGGCCTCCGACCTGCCGCTGGATGATCTGCTCAACCTCCTGCCGGTGATCGATGCGGTCAAGGGCGTCTCGATCACCGCCGCCCGCCCCAACGGCAACACGCCCATGTCCCTGGGCTTCGGCCTGGCCCAGGATGAAAAGCTCGACGCAGCGGCCGAACAGGCCTACCGCAACCTGCTGCGGGACGCGCTGATGCCGCGCATCGCCCAGCGCATCGACGCCCAGCTGCGCGACAGCCTGTCGCGCGGCAACCTGGAGTTCACCTACGAAGCCCTCAAGGCCTACCTGATGCTCCAGGACCCGGCCCGCTTCAACGCCGAGGCGCTGAAGGCCTGGATCAGCAGCGACTGGGAGCGGACCCTCCCCGCCGGCACCACCACCGACCAGCGCAGCGCCCTCAACCAGCACCTGGACAAGCTGTTTGCCGCGGGCGCCGTCAATTCGCCGGTGGCGACCGACAGCGCCCTCGTCGCCCAGGCCCGCAACCAGCTCCTGCGCTTCTCGCTGCCGGCCCGCGTCTATAGCCGCCTCAAGCGCCAGGGCGTCGGCCAGGACATTCCCGACTTCGCCCTCGACCGGGCCGCCGGCCCCTCTGCCGCGCTGGTCTTCGTACGCAAGAGCGGCCAGCCCCTGACCAAGGGCATCGCCGGCCTGTACACCCACGACGGCTACTACAAGGGCTTCGACCGGGAAGTCGGGCGCGTCACCAAGCAGCTCGCCAGCGAGGAGACCTGGGTGCTGGGCAGCGCCGCCGGCACCCCGCCCGACGCCCCCCGCCTCATCGAGGATGTGCGCCGGCTCTACCTGGCGGACTACATCGCGGTGTGGGACGACTACCTGCGCGACGTGACCCTGATCCGCTCCACCAGCCTGCAGCAGAGCATCCAGCAGGCACGCACCCTGTCGGCCCCGGATTCGCCCCTGCCGCGCTTCCTGAAGGCCGTGGCCAGGGAGACCTCGCTGAGCCGCAAGCCCGAGGACAAGACGGTGGTGGACGCGGCCAAGGAGAAGATCTCCGGCGCCCGCCAGGAGCTGGGCAAGATCCTCGGCTTCGATCCGGTTGCCGGCGTGCGCGGGCCCCAGGGCCCCTCCCAGGAGAGCATGGTGGACGAGCACTTCGCGCCGATCCGCAACCTGGTCGACAGCGGCGACGGCAAGACCGCCCCGATCGACGGCGTGATGTCCCTGCTCAACGAGGTCTACGTCAACCTCACTGCCACCGAGACCGCCCTGCGGGACAAGGTGGCGCCGCCTCCGGGAGGCACCGCCGCCAAGGTCAAGGCCGAGGGGGCGCGCATGCCCGAACCCCTGCGCTCGATGTTGCAGCAGATCTCCACCGCCGGGGTCAGCCAGGCCCTCACCGCCACCCGCGAGAACCTGTCGGCCAACGTCGGCGGCCAGGTCGGCCAGTTCTGCCAGCGCGCCATCGAGGGCCGCTACCCCTTCACCAAGGGCAGCACCCGTGACGTGACCCGGGAGGACTTCGCCCGGCTGTTCGCCCCGGGCGGCATCATCGACGACTTCTTCCAGAAGAACCTGGCCCAGTACGTGGACACCTCGACCCGCCAGTGGAGCTTCAAGAAGGTCCAGGAGCAGTCCCTCGGCGATCCGGGCAGCCTGGTGCAGTTCCAGCGGGCCTCGGTCATCCGCGACGTGTTCTTCCGCAGCGGCGGCTCCCTGCGCCTCGACTTCAAGCCGCTCGAGATGGACCCCGCGCTGACCCAGATCACCCTCGACGTGGATGGCCAGCTGATCCGCTACGCCCACGGCCCGCAGGTGCTCCAGTCGGTGCAGTGGCCGGGCGCCAAGGGCGGCCTCAGCGCGCGCGTGCAGGTCAATCCGCCCTCCGCAGGCGGCAACTCCGGCTTCTCGACCGAAGGCCCGTGGGCGCTGTTCCGGCTCTTCGACAAGGCCCGCATCGAAAGCCTGGGCGCGCCGGAGAAGTTCCGCGTGAGCTTCGACGTCGATGGTCGCAGCGCCAGTTTCGAGGTGACCGCCGGGAGTGTCCAGAACCCCTTCCGGCTGCGCGAACTCGCCGAATTCCGCTGCCCCGGGGGCCTCTAGCCCACCCTGGGAGCGCCGACCGGAACCGTCCACAAAGGAGCCCGGCGATGACCGCAGGCTGGTACGGCAAGCTTCCCGCCCTGGGTGATTTCGCCCAGCGGCGGCTGGAACAGGACTTCATCACCGGCTGGGACGCCTGGCTGCAGGGGGTCATCGTCGAAAGCCAGCGCATCCTGGCTGGCGACTGGCTGGCCACCTACCTGCGGGCGCCGGTCTGGCGCTTCGTGCTGGCGCCCGGCGTGATGGGCGCACGCAGCTGGAGCGGCATCCTGCTCCCCTCGGTGGACCGGGTCGGCCGCTACTTCCCGCTCACCGTCTGCGCACCGCTGCCGGCACTCAACTGGTCCGCGCCGGAGGCCGCCGCACTGGATGCCTGGATGAACCGCCTTGAGGACGCCGCCCGCGCCTGCCTGACCCACGACGCCACCGTAGCCGGCTTCGAATCGGCCCTGGCCGCCGCCGGCAGCATCGACCTGATGAGCACGCAGCCCCTTCCGGAATCGGCCGTGCTGGCCTCCCTGAAAGCCCGCAGCCGGGCCTGCACGCTCCCGCGCAGCCCGGGCCAGGCGCCGGCCTTCGAGCTGCTGGCCGGCGCAGCGCTGAATGAACTCCTGGGGGGGTACAGCCTGTGGTGGGACAGCGACGGGCAGCAGGCCCGGGCCTTTGCCCACCTGCCCCCCGGTCCTGCCTTCGTGGACATGCTCCGGGCCGTGCCGACCGCCTGACCCCGCTCAGGCCACCGGGTAGGGCCGGATCACCGTGGTGGGCTGGCGATCGCCGTAGAACACGCCTACCGCGCTGAAGTTGTCGTTCTCGGCCTTGGCCACCCGCTCCACCTGGCGTGCCATGCCCACCAGCCAGTCCTCGGCCTCTGGCGCCGCCTCGAGCTGGGACAGCATGTAAGCCTCGTCCACGTACTCCCACCAGCCGTCGGTGCAGATCAGGAAGGCATCACCCGGCTTCAGGGCCACCAGCGAACTGGCCACCGACAGCTCGACGGTCTCGGCGGAGCCGATGGCCGAGGTCAGCAGGCTGCGCTGGGGGTGGGTGCGGATATCTCCCACATTGCCATAGCCTGCGTCGATGAAGCTCTGGACCAGGCTGTGATCGCGAGTGCGATAGGCGATGTCGCCATCCCGGAAGAGGTAGATGCGGGTGTCCCCCGCATGTCCCCAGATCGCCGAATCGGTGGCCCGATCGACCATCAGCAGCGCCACCGTGGCATGCATGTCATCCTTGGTCACGCCGCTCTGCTTGGCGTGGATGACCGCATCATTGGCATGGCGCAGCAGTTCGATGGCCCGTTCGGAGCTGACCGAGGGGTTGGCCGAAAAGGCCTCGAGGATGCTGCTGACGACGAGCCGCGACGCGATGTCGCCGCTGCCGTGCCCGCCCGCGCCGTCCGAGACGACCCAGCAGGCCGCGCTGTCATTACTCCAAAAGCCGCAGGCATCCTCGTTGTACCCCCTGCCACCGGGCTTCGAGAGATAGGCCGTTTCCAGCGCGATAGGCTGATCCATGCTCACTTGCCCTCGGCCTCGTCCCTGAGGCGTTCGATCTGTGCTTCATAGGCCTTCAGGAATTCCCGTCCGAAGAGGGCATCGAAATCGTCCTCGGCCTCGCGGGAGATCGCCGCATAGTGCTGCTCGTAGAGATCCCACAGGCGGGCCTTGCGGGCGCCGGGCAGCACGCTGGAGAGGAAGCCGCCGCGGCTGATGCGCTGCTCCAGCACTTCGGGCTTGAAGCGCTGGATCAGGCCGCCGATGGCCGCCCGCATGCCCGCCAGGAAGCCGAACTGATGGGAGCGCAGGTCCAGGTAGGCGTCCCGCATGGCAGGCTCGGCCCTCATGAAGCCGCCACCCTTGGGCTCGAGCATCTGGAACAGCGCGAACTCCAGGTCCGGTGCGAACTTGAGGGGGTTGTTCTCCTTGCTCACGATCATCGTCATGTCGGCGCGGAATTCCCGCTTGGTCAGGGCCCGCGCCTTGAGCAGGCCCATGGTGCCGGACACGGACTCGCGCACGACCATGCCCAGCTGCTCCATGCGCTCGGGGGTCAGGCCACCGTGCGCATAGATCGGCATGCCCAGGCCACGCTGGAAGGCCGCCAGCAGGGCCGCCGTGTTGTCCGCGGAGGCCGCAGGCGCGGCGGGGGCCACCGGCTCCGGCTGCGGTGCGGAGGTGGGCGCGGCCGACGAC
>WBTZ01000021.1 GCA_009026175.1 Zoogloea sp.
CCATCCAGCACCTGGCCGGCATGAAGGACTCGAAGGTCATCGTCGCCATCAACAAGGACCCCGAGGCCCCGATCTTCCAGGTCGCCGACTACGGCCTCGTCGCCGACCTGTTCGAAGCCGTGCCCCAACTGGCCGGCAGCCTCTGAACGTGTAGGGGCGGCTGAAGCCGCCCCTACACGAGTCTGGTCACGATGGCCTGGGCCATGTCCATGCAGCGGGCCTCGCCGCCCAGGTCCGGGGTGAGGACGCCGTGCCGCAGGGTCAGCGCGATGGCGTTGCGCAGGCGCAGGGCCGAGGCCGTCCGCCCCGCATGGTCGAGGAGCAGCGCGGCGGAGAGCAGCAGGGCGACGGGGTTGGCGATGCCGCGCCCGGCGATGTCCGGGGCCGAGCCGTGCACTGCCTCGAAGAGCGCCACTTCGCGCCCGATGTTGGCCCCCGGCGCCATGCCGAGGCCGCCGGTCAGGCCGGCGGTGAGGTCCGACAGGATGTCGCCGAACAGGTTGGTGCTGACCAGCAGGTCGAAGCGCTGCGGCTCCATCACCAGCTTCATGGCGCAGGCGTCGACGATCATCTCCTCGTACTCGAAGGCGCCCCGGTAGGCTTCCTCGTGAAGCTGCCGTGCGGTCTCGAGGAAGATCCCGGAGAGCTTCTTCAGCACGTTGGCCTTGTGCACCACCGTCACCTTGCGGCGTCCATGGCGCAGGGCGTAGTCGAAGGCGAAGCGCAGGATGCGCTCGCTGCCGGCGCGGCTGTTCCAGCAGGTGGCGATGGCCAGCCCCTGGGGGTCATCGCCCGCCGGGGCATGGGTCTCCATGGCGGAGTACAGGCCTTCGGTGTTCTCCCGCACCACCACCAGATCGAGGGGCGGCGCGCCGTCGCGGGGCAGCCAGTGGCGGCTGGGACGCAGGTTGGCGTACAGCTGGAAGGTCTCGCGCAGGCGCACCAGGGGGGAGCGGAAGCCGCCGATCAGCGGGGTCTGGACCGGGCCCTTGAGGCCCAGCCCGGTCCGCCGCAGGCTGTCGATGGTCTGCGGCGGCAGGGCGTCGCCATGTTCCTCGTGGGCGCGCAGGCCGAGAGGGACGATCTCCCAGCCCACTTCCGGCTCGAGCACGGAGAAGACGTGCAGCAGGGCATCGGTGATTTCGGGGCCGATGCCGTCGCCGGGCATCAGGCTGATTTCCAGGGGCGGCACGGTCGTCATCGGGGGCTCTCCGGTGAGGCCGCCACCGAGGCCAGGAAGCGGTACAGCTCCGGCGGGTCGGAAAAGGCCGAATTGAAGCGGATCCACGGCGAGCTGCCCTGGGTCATGAAGAGGTGGCCGGGGGCCAGCAGGATGCCCGACTCAAGGGCGTCGTAGCAGATCTGCGAGGAGTCCTCGATGCCGGGTACCCGCGCCCACACGAAGAGTCCGCTGCCCGACTCGGCGAAGACCTCGAGGCCCGCATCCTCCAGCTGGCGCACGGTGGCTTCCTGGGCCGAGGCCAGGCGCTCCTGCAGGCCTTTGAGGTGCTTGCGCTGACGGCCCTCGTTGAGGATCTCGTACACCAGCCTCTCGGTGGTTTCCGGTGAGGTGAGCCCGGTGGTCATCTTGATCTGGGTGATGTCCTCGATGGCGTCCGGGTGGGCGGCGATGTAGCCGACCCGCAGGCGCGGCGACACCGACTTGGAGAAGCTGGTCAGGTAGATCACCCGGTTGAGCTGGTCGAGGCAGGCCAGGCTGGGGCGCTTCTCGATGTCGAGCTCGGCGCACACGTCGTCCTCGACGATGAAGAAGTCGTGGCGGTCGGCCAGCTGCAGCACCCGGTGGGCGGTGCCGCTGGAGTAGCTGGCGCCGGTGGGGTTGTGCAGGCGCGGGTTGGTGAAGAAGGCCCGCGGTTTGTGCGTGCGGGCCAGATCCTCGAGGGCCTGCAGGTCGGGGCCGCCGGCCGTCCAGGGCACACCCACCACCTGCGCGCCGCGGGCCCGCAGGTTGGAGATCATCACGCTGTAGCCCGGCTCGTCCACCAGGGCCACGTCGCCGGGGCGCAGCAGGTACTGGGACACCAGCTCGATGGCGTGGCTGGCGCCGGTGGTCAGCAGCACCTGGTCCTGGGCCACCGGAATCTCCCGCTCGGCCAACAGGTCGCAGACCTTCATGCGCAGCGGCACGAAGCCCTTCGGCGAGCCGTAGCCGGTGGCCAGGTGGGGCGCCTTGTTGGACAGGTTGCGCAGGGCACGGCGGATGGCGTCCCCGTCCAGCCAGGCGTCGGGCACCCAGCCGTAGCCCGGGGTGATGTCGGCGGAGCTGCTCTCCCAGATCTGGCGCACGAACCACAGGGGGTCGAAGCGGATGTTGCGCAGGGACTGGCTCTCCTCCCGGTACAGCCCACGGGGTGTGGCCCGCACGAAGAAGCCGGAGTTCTGGCGGGCTACCAGGTAGCCCTCGGCCACCAGGCGGTCGTAGGCCTCCACCACCGTGGACACGCTCACGCCCTCCTGTTCGGCGAGCTGGCGGATGGACGGAATCTTGCTGCCCGGCCGCAGGCGGCGCTCGGCGATCAGCCTTTTCAGGCCTTCGACGATCTGGGTGACGAGGGGCACCTGGTTCCTGGGCTCGAGGGTTAGCATGGGCGGCGTCTGGTGGGGCGATCTAGGGGACGAAGCCGGATTCTAGCCAAAAGCCGCCCGCGGGCCCCGTAACAGCGGCGGTAATACTGTGCTGGCCCGCCGGGCAGCACAGTGCATCGAAGTTTCGTCTCCGCTGTGTATGGGCTGCCGCGCCGCGACTGCCTAAATTGCGAGCTGTCCGCCGCCACCGACCGGGTGCCGGCGCCACCGACCCGACACGCACGTAACCAGACAGGAGCACGCCATGAGCGCCACCACCCAGACCAACGCCGCCCTGATGTCCCGCCGCGCGGAAGCCATTCCCCGCGCCATCGGCAATGCCCACGCGATCTTTGCCGAGAAGGCCTTGGGCAGCCTGATCTGGGACGTGGAGGGCAAGCGCTACATCGATTTCTGCGCCGGCATCGCCGTGGTGAACACCGGCCACTGCCACCCGCGCATCGTCGAGGCGGTGCAGGCCCAGCTGCCCCAGTTCACCCACACCTGCTTCCAGGTGGTGGCCTACGAATCCTACGTCCGCCTCGCCGAGCGCCTGTGCGAGCTGGCGCCCGGCAACTTCGCCAAGAAGGCCTTCTTCATGACCACCGGCGCCGAGGCGGTGGAGAACGCCATCAAGCTGGCCCGCGCCTACACCGGCCGCTCCGCGCTGATCGCCTTCAACGGCGCCTTCCATGGCCGCACCATGTACTCCCTGGCCCTCACCGGCAAGGTCGACCCCTACAAGACCGGCTTCGGTCCCATGGCGCCCGAGGTGTACCACGCGCCCTTCCCGTCGCCGATCCACGGCATCAGCGTCGAGGATGCCATCGCCGGCATCGAGAAGCTGTTCAAGAACGACGTGGATCCGGGCCGTGTCGCGGCCATCTTCGTCGAGCCGGTGCAAGGGGAGGGCGGCTACATCCCCGCCGCCCCCGAGTTCCTGCGCCATCTGCGTGCCCTGTGCGACCGCCACGGCATCCTGCTGGTGGTGGATGAGATCCAGACCGGTGTGGCGCGCACCGGCAAGATGTTCGCGATCGAGCACTCCGGCGTCGTGCCCGACCTGATCACCATGGCCAAGGGCCTCGGCGGCGGCATGCCGATCTCGGCGGTGGTGGGCCGCGCCGACGTGATGGACCACAGCAACCCGGGCGCCCTGGGCAGCACCTACGCCGGCAACCCTCTGGCCTGCGCCGCGGCCCTGGCGGTGCTCGACGTGGTGGCCGAGGAGAAGCTGTGCGAGCGCAGCCTGGCCATCGGCGAGCGGATGCGTGCCTTCTTCCGCGACCTGGCCGGCCAGCATAAATCCATCGGTGATGTCCGCGGGCTGGGCGCCATGACGGCGGTCGAGTTCTTCCACGGGGGCGACCGCAGCAAGCCGGCGCCCGAGATCGCCAACGCCCTCAAGACCGAGGCGGCCAAGCGCGGCCTGCTGCTGCTCACCTGCGGCAACAACGGCAACGTGCTGCGCCTGATGGTGCCCCTGGTCATCTCCGACGCGGTGCTCGACGAGGGCCTGCGCATCATCGGCGAGCTCCTCGGCGAGCTCGTTGCCCAGGGCAAGGCCTGACCTCCCAGCCCGGATCCACACGCAAACTTCAGAAAAGGAATCGCCATGTCCGCTGCCTTCAACTGGGAAGACCCCCTGCTCATCGACCAGCAACTCAACGACGAAGAACGCATGGTGTGCGCCACCGCGCGCAGCTATGCCCAGGAACGCCTCGCCACCCGCGTGCAGCAGGCCTTCCGCAACGAGTCCACCGACCCGGCCATCTTCCGCGAGATGGGCGAGCTGGGCCTGCTCGGCCCGACCATCGCCGAGGAGTATGGCGGCGCCGGCCTCAACTATGTGAGCTATGGCCTGATCGCCCGTGAGGTCGAGCGGGTGGACTCCGGCTACCGCTCGATGATGAGCGTGCAGTCCTCCCTGGTGATGGTGCCCATCGAGGAGTTCGGCACCGAGGCCCAGAAGCAGAAGTACCTGCCCAAGCTGGCCAGCGGCGAGTGGATCGGCTGTTTCGGTCTGACCGAGCCCAACCACGGCTCCGACCCGGCCAGCATGATCACCCGTGCGCGCAAGGTCGAAGGGGGCTACAAGCTGTCCGGCGCCAAGATGTGGATCACCAACAGCCCCATCGCCGACGTCTTCGTGGTGTGGGCCAAGGACGACGAGGGCAAGATCCGCGGCTTCGTGCTGGAGAAGGGCTGGAAGGGCCTGTCCGCCCCGGCCATCCACGGCAAGGTCGGCCTGCGTGCCTCGATCACCGGCGAGATCGTCATGGACGAAGTGTTCTGCCCCGAGGAGAACGCCTTCCCGGACGTGCGCGGCCTCAAGGGCCCCTTCACCTGCCTCAACTCGGCCCGCTACGGCATCGCCTGGGGCGCCCTCGGTGCCGCCGAGGACTGCTGGCACACCGCCCGCCAGTACGTGCTCGACCGCAAGCAGTTCGGCCGCCCGCTGGCCGCCAACCAGCTGATCCAGAAGAAGCTGGCCGACATGCAGACCGAGATCACCCTCGGCCTGCAGGGCTGCCTGCGCCTGGGCCGCATGAAGGACGAGGGTACGGCGGCGGTGGAGATCACCTCCATCATGAAGCGCAACTCCTGCGGCAAGGCCCTCGACATCGCCCGCATGGCCCGCGACATGCTGGGCGGCAACGGCATCTCCGACGAGTTCGGGGTGATCCGCCACCTGGTGAACCTGGAGGTGGTGAACACCTACGAGGGCACCCACGACATCCATGCCCTGATCCTCGGCCGTGCCCAGACCGGCATCCAGGCCTTCTTTGCCGAGCGCTGAGGCGGTCATGGGCGGCGCGCTTTCCCATCTCCGCGTCCTCGATCTGTCCCGCGTGCTGGCTGGCCCCTGGGCCGGCCAGCTGCTGGCGGACCTGGGGGCCGAAGTCATCAAGATCGAACGGCCCGGCAACGGGGACGACACCCGGGCCTGGGGGCCGCCCTACCTGCGGGACGCGGACGGGGAGGCCACCAGCGAGTCGGCTTACTACCTGTGCGCCAACCGCAACAAGCGCTCGGTCACCGTGGACATCACCCGGCCGGAAGGCCAGGCCCTGATCCTCGACCTGCTCGCGCACTGCGACGTGCTGATCGAGAACTACAAGGTCGGCGGCCTCGCCAAGTACGGCCTGGACTACGCCACCCTGCGGGCGCGCTTTCCGCGCCTGGTGTACTGCTCCATCACCGGCTTCGGCCAGAGCGGGCCCTACGCCCGGCGGCCCGGCTACGACTTCCTGATCCAGGGGCTCGGCGGGCTGATGAGCCTCACCGGCCGCAAGGACGGGGAGGCTGGCGCCGGCCCCCAGAAGGTGGGCGTCGCCCTGACCGACATCCTCACCGGCCTGTATGCCACCGTGGCCATCCAGGCGGCGCTGGCCTACCGGGAGCGCCACGGCGTGGGCCAGCACATCGACCTGGGCCTGCTCGACGTGCAGGTGGCCTGCCTGGCCAACCAGAACCTGAACTACCTGACCACCGGCACGGCGCCGACCCGCCTCGGCAACGCCCACCCCAACATCGTGCCCTACCAGGACTTTCCCACCGCCGACGGCGACATGATCCTGGCGGTGGGCAACGACAGCCAGTTCGCCAGCCTGTGCGCAGCCTGCGGCCATCCGGAATGGGCCGAGGATCCCCGCTTCAGCCGCAACGCGGCGCGGGTGGCCCACCGGGACGCGCTGATTCCGTTGCTCGCTGGCGTCACCCGCAGCCGGCCTACCCAGGCGTGGATCGCCCTGCTCGAGCAGGCCGGCGTGCCCTGCGGCCCGATCAACAACCTGGCCGAGGCCTTCGCTGACCCGCAGATCCAGGCGCGGGAGATGCGCATCGACCTGCCCCACCCCCTGGCCGGTTCGGCCCCCGGCGTCGCCAACCCGATCCGCCTGTCCGAGAGCCCGGTGGAATACCGCAGTGCGCCACCCACCCTGGGCCAGCACACCGAGGCCGTGCTGCAGTCCCTGCTGGGCCTGGACGCGGCGCAGATCGATGCCCTCCGCAGCCGCGGCGTGCTCTGAAGGAAGCCCCATGAAAGCCAACTACATCAACGGCCGTTTCGTCGCCGGCAGCGCTGGCCGTCCCAACATCAACCCGTCCAACACGGACGACGTGATCGGCCTCTACGCCCAGGCGGACGAGGCCGAGACCCGCGATGCCATCGCGGCGGCGACCGAGGCGTTTCCCGCCTGGGCCTGCGGCAGCCTGCAGGCCCGCGCCGACATGCTGGACCGCATCGGCAGCGAGATCCTGGCCCGCAAGGACGAGCTGGGCCTGCTGCTGTCCCGGGAGGAGGGCAAGACCCTGCCCGAGGGCATCGGCGAGGCGGCCCGGGCTGGCCAGATCTTCAAGTTCTTTGCCGGCGAGGTGCTGCGCCTGCGCGGCGATCACCTGGGCTCGGTCCGGCCGGGCATCGAGGTGGACGTGACCCGCGAGCCGGCGGGCGTGGTGGGCATCATCACCCCCTGGAATTTCCCCATCGCCATCCCGGCCTGGAAGATCGCGCCGGCCCTGGCCTATGGCAACACCGTCGTGTTCAAGCCGGCCGAGCTGGTGCCCGGCTCGGCCTGGGCCCTGGCCGAGATCATCAGCCGCGCGGGTCTGCCGGCGGGGGTCTTCAACCTGGTCATGGGGCCCGGCCGCGCCGTCGGGCAGACCCTGATCGACGATCAGCGGGTCCGGGCCATCACCTTCACCGGCTCCGGGGTGACCGGCCGCCGTGTCCTGCTCGGCAGCATGGAGCGGCTCGCCAAGGTCCAGCTCGAGATGGGCGGCAAGAACCCCCTGGTGGTGCTCGACGACGCCGACCTGGAGGTCGCCGTCACGGCCGCGGTGCAGGGCGCCTTCTATTCCACCGGCCAGCGCTGTACGGCCTCCAGCCGCTTCATCGTGCAGAAGGGTATCTATCCGCGCTTCGTGGACGCGGTGGCGACCCGTCTGGCGGCCTTGCGTGTCGGTGACGCGCTGCGGCCGGATACGGACATCGGCCCGGTGGTGGACGCCGGGCAGCTGGCCCAGGACCTCGACTACATCGCCAAGGGCAGGGCCGAAGGTGCCCGCCTGCTGTGCGGGGGCGATGAGCTGCGGCGCGATACGCCGGGCTTCTACCTCAGCCCGGCCTTCTTCGTGGATGCCCATAACGACATGGCGATCGCCCGCGAGGAGATCTTCGGGCCGGTGGCCTGCGCCATTCCGGTGGCCAGCTACGAGGAGGCCCTGGCCATGGCCAACGACACCGAGTTCGGCTTGTCGGCGGGCATCTGCACCACCTCGCTGAAGCATGCCACCCACTTCAAGCGGCATGTCCAGGCCGGCATGGTCATGGTCAATGTGGCGACCGCCGGGGTGGATTACCACGTGCCCTTCGGCGGACGGAAAGGGTCGAGCCTCGGCTCACGGGAGCAGGGCAGCTACGCGGCGGAGTTCTTCACCACCGTCAAGACCGCCTACACCGCGGCCTGAGGGCGCGGCGGGGCACAGGAAAACGAGGAAAAAGGAGACAGCCGGATGAACACGACAGCACACCTCGACGCCCGCAGCATTCCCGCACCAGGCCACATCGAAGCCTGGCCGGGCTCCAATGACCGCCCCGACTTCGCGGCCTTCGCCGCCCTGCCGCGGGACTGCCGCGCCCAGGTGCGCTTCCGGCCCCTGCCGGGGCGCGTCGGGCAATCGGAGCTGACGGTCCTGTTCAACGGCGCCCCGGTGGCCCTGGCGGACAGCCTGGCAGTCCTCGAGCGCTTCGGCCTCAAGGCCCTCGACCACCGGCCGCTGCCCTGGCCGGGCGGGCTGAGCTGCCAGCGCTTCCTGGTCGCCCACGCCGACCGGCCGGTGGACGACGCCACCCTGGTGGCCCGCCTCGAGCAGGCCTTGCAGGACGTGTGGCAGGGCGAGGCCGATGCCGACGCCTTCAGCGCGCTGGTGCTGCTGGCCGGTTTCGACGGACGCGAGGCTACGCTGTTCCGGGCACTGGCCCGCTACCTGCGGCAGATCGCCTTTCCCATCGGAGGCGACGAGATCGCCGCGGCGCTGCTGCGCAACGTCGAGGTGACGCGGAGCCTGCTCGCCCTGTTCCACGAAGGCTTCGATCCGGCCCGCGCCGGTCGTGACGACACCCCTTGCCCCTTGCCCGGCGATACCCTGCGCGGGCGCCTCGAGCGCATGGCCAGCGCCGAGGACGAGCGGGTGCTGCGGCGTTACCTGATGCTGCTGTCCGCGCTGCTGCGCACCAACTACTACCGTTCGGGGGCCACCTGCCTGGCCTTCAAGTTTGCCTCGACGGCCATCGACGGCCTGCCGCTGCCGCGCCCCTGTTTCGAGATCTTCGTCCACGCGCCACGGGTCGAGGGCATCCACCTGCGCGGCGGGCGGGTTGCCCGAGGGGGCATCCGCTGGTCGGACCGCCCCGCGGATTTCCGCACCGAGGTCCATGGCCTGCTCAAGGCCCAGATGGTGAAGAACGTGGTGATCGTGCCCGAAGGCTCGAAGGGCGGCTTCGTGGTCCGCCGTGCCGCCGAGTTTGCCGGCAACGCGGCGGCCCTGCGCGAGGAGGCGGTGGCCTGCTACCAGGTGTTCATCCGCGGCCTGCTCGACCTGACCGACAACATCGTGGAGGACCGGGTCGTGCCGCCGGCCGGCGTGGTCCGCCGCGACGGCGACGATCCCTACCTGGTGGTGGCGGCGGACAAGGGGACGGCCAGCTTCTCCGACATCGCCAACGGTATCGCCCTGGAGTACGGCTTCTGGCTGGGCGACGCCTTCGCCTCTGGTGGTTCGGTGGGCTACGACCACAAGAAGATGGGCATCACCGCCCGCGGCGCCTGGGAGTCCGTGCGCCGCCATTGCCGCGAGCGGGGGCTGGACAGCCAGCACGATCCCATCGCCACGGTGGGTGTCGGCGACATGTCCGGCGACGTGTTCGGCAATGGCATGCTGCTGTCGCCCAGCATCCGCCTGCTCGGGGCCTTCGACCACCGCCACATCTTCCTCGACCCGGCGCCGCTGGCGGCGGACATCGGCCTGGCCGAACGCCGGCGGCTCTTCGGCCAGGCTGCGTCCTCCTGGGCCGACTACCGGAGCGAGGCCCTGGGGCCCGGCGGCGGGGTGCACTCCCGCCAGGCCCGCCACATCGACATCGGCGAGACAGCGCGCCAGTGGCTGGGCCTGCCGGCCAGCCGCTGCACGCCGGACGAGGTGGTGACGGCCCTGCTGCGGGCCGAGGTGGACCTGCTCTGGCTGGGGGGCATCGGCACCTATGTGAAGGCCTCCGACGAGCGCCACGAGCAGGTCGGTGACCGGGCCAACGACGGCTTGCGGGTGGACGCGTCCACCCTGCGCTGCCGCAGCGTGGGAGAGGGCGCCAACCTGGGCTTCACCCAACGCGGCCGGATCGAGTACGCCCTGGCCGGCGGCCGGATCAACACCGACGCCATCGACAACGCCGGCGGCGTCAATTGCTCCGACCACGAGGTGAACATCAAGATCCTGCTCGGCCGGGCCCAGCGCGGCGGGCGCCTGGACGAGGCCCGGCGCAACGCGTTGTTGCGCGACATGACCGACGAGGTGGCGGCCCTGGTGCTGCGCGACAACTACCTGCAGAGCCTGGCCCTGTCGCTGGCCGAGGCCTGCGCGCCGGCCCAGCTCGACCGGCACCTGCGGCTGATCCGCCGCTTCGAGCGCAGCGGCGAGATCGACCGCCGGGTGGCCGGCCTGCCCGACGACGACGCCATCGCCGCGCGGCGGGCCGCCGGGCGCGGCCTGACCCGGCCCGAGCTGGCGGTGCTGCTGGCCTACACCAAGCTGTCCCTGCGCCGGGAGATCCTGGCCTCGGACCTGCCCGATGATCCCCTGTTCGAGCGGGACCTGCTGGCCTACTTCCCGACGCCCCTGCGGGAGGGCTTCGCCGATGACATCCGGGCCCATCCCCTGCGCCGGGAGATCATCGCCACCGCGGTGGTCAACAGCATGGTCAACCGGGTGGGCAGCGGCTTCGTGGATGAGATGCAGGGCGACGCGGCCTACTCCGATGCGGAGGTGGCGCGGGCCTACTCGGTGGTGCGTGACGTCTTCGACCTGTGCGCCTTCTGGCGCCGCCTGGAGACCCTGGAAGCACAGCTGCCCGCCGAGGCGATCACCGGCCTTTACCTCGCCTCCCGCAGCCTGACCGAGGCTGCGACCCTGTGGGTGCTGCGCAACGGCGTCCGGCCCCTCGACATCTCCGGCGAGGTGGCGCGCCTGGCCCCGGGCGTCCAGACCCTGCTGGCCAGGCTGCCGGCCTGGCAGCCCCTGGCCGATGGCGGTGGTGTGTCCGTGGCGGATCTCCTGGCCCAGGGGGTGCCGGCCGAGCTGGCGGCCTTCGCGGCCGCCCTGCCCAGTCTGGCCCACGCTCTGGAGATCGCTGCGCTCGCCGCCGACACCGGCCAGCCGCCCCTGCAGGTGGCGGAGCGCTATTTCATCCTGCGCCGGCTCCTGGGCCTGCCGGTACTCACCGCCGAGCTGGCGGCCTTGCCCCGGCGTACGAGCTGGGAGGCGCGTGCCGGGCAGGTCCTGGGGGCCCGCTTCGACGTGCTGCTGCGCAACTCGGTGCAGCGGGCGCTGGGCGATGCGGGGGCATCCGGCATCAAGCGCTCGGAGACCCTGGATCTGCTGCTGGGCGAGCTGGAGCGGGGCGCCCGGGTGGACCTGGCGGGGCTCCTGGTTGCCGCAGGGGAAATCGAGCGTCTGATCTAGAATCGTTGGAAACGGCGGCGCAGTCTGCGCCGGCCACACAAGAAAGCGGCTGGACATCCCGCCCGGAAGGCATGCTGTGCGTGTCTGCCGGGCGGTCATGCATCCGTGCTGCGCAAGGGAGGAGAGCATGCAGATGAAAGCCCGGAATTCGCCCCTGGAGGCGATGGCAGGGGTGGGGTGTACTGACCCGCGGACCAGTACAGTATCCGTCGGTGGCGCCGGCCCCTGCGTTTTGCCAAGCCGGCGGCGCTGGGGCAAGGTGTCGGCAACCCGCCAACCTTAGGCCGACGCCGGCATGTTCATCATCGATTCCAAATCGCCGAAGCCCCTGGTGGCCCAGATCGTCGAGGGCTACCGGCAGCTGATCGGCGAAGGCAAGCTGCGGCCGGCGATGAAGATCCCGTCGATCCGCCAGTTCGCCGACAACAACCGGGTCAGCATGTCCACCGTGGTGGAGGCCTACGACCGGCTGGTCGCCGAGGGCCTGCTGGTGGCGCGCCAGAACATGGGTTTCTTCGTCCGCGAGCTGGGCCGCGAGCGGGGTGACGAACGGGGCAGCGAGCCGGCCGGAGTAACGCCCGGGGCCTTCGACACCCTGTGGTCGGTGCGCAAGGGCTGGGTGACCCGCCAGGCGGCGATCAACCCCGGTTCCGGCTGGCTGCCCGAGGAGTGGTTCGACGACGAGTCCCTCAAGAAGAGCCTGCGCAGCGTGGCCGGGCGCACCGGCACCAAGCTGGTGGGCTACGGCCATCCCAAGGGCTTTCCGTCCCTGCGCTGGAAGATCGCCGACTGGCTGCGGGAGAAGGAGATCTACGCCACCCCCGAACAGATCCTGATGACCTCCGGGGCCATGCAGGCCCTGTCGCTGGTGGTCCAGTATGTGGTCCGCCCGGGGGCCACGGTGCTGGTGGAGCAGCCGGGTTTCGGCACCCTCAACGCCATCCTGCGCATGCAGGGGGCGCACATCGTCGGGGTGCCGATGGGGCCGGCGGGGCCGCGCCTGGATGCCCTGGAGGCGATCCTGGCCGAGCACAAGCCGCAGATCTTCTTCACCAATCCGCGCCTGCAGAATCCCACCGGGGTGTCCTACGACATGCCCACCTGCCACCGCCTGCTGCAACTGGCGGAGCGCCATGATTTCCTGATCGTCGAGGACGACATCTACGCCGAGCTGGATCCCTTCTCGAGTCGTTCCCTGGCGGGGATGGACCAGCTCAACCGGGTCATCTACATCAACAGCTACTCCAAGACCATCGCGCCGAGCCTGCGGGTGGGCTACATCGCCGCCCACCCGGACCTGATCGAGGACCTGACCCTGCAGAAGATGGCCTCGGCGCTGACCTCCTGCGAGCTGTCCGAGCGCTTTGCCCATGAGGTGCTGGTGGATGGCCGCTACCGCAAGCACTTGCGGGTCCTGCGCGAACGCCTTGCGGAGGCTCAGGGCAAGACCTGCGAACAACTCGAGAAGATCGGCATGCAGTTGCTGCACCGGCCCCGCGCCGGCATATTCCTGATGGCGCGCTTTCCCGAAGGGGAGGACGCGTCGGCCCTGTGCGCCGATGCCGGTACCCGGGGCATCCAGCTGGCGCCCGGCGCGTCTTTCCTTCCCTACGAGGCGAGTTCTCCATGGATCCGCTTCAACGTGGCCTATTGCGACAATCCCCGCCTCTATGAGTATCTGGACGGCATGGGCCACGGGCTCGCGGGTGAGGGATCCCTGGCCGGAGGAGTGCGGTGATGACCCAGCGCTATCGGATCGGCATCGACACGGGCGGCACCTTCACCGATTTTGTCCTCGCCGATGACTCGGGGCGGACCTGGCTGTTCAAGGTGGAGTCCACGCCGGAGCGGCCCACCCAGGCGCTGGCCGAGGGCTTCCGCCAGATCCAGGCCACGCTGGGGATCGGTCCCGCGGACCTGCTCGCGGCCACCGAGCTGGCGGTGAACGGCACCACGATCGCCCTCAATGCCCTGATCCAGCACGCCGGCGCCAAGGTGGGCCTGCTGGCCACCGCGGGCCACGAGGATTCCCTGGAGATCCGTTTGGGGCAGAAAGAGCAGGGCTACCGCTATGACCCCACCTACCCGCCGCCGCGGATGCTGGTGGAGCGCTTCCTGCGCCGCCCGGTGCGGGAGCGCATCGTCGGCGACGGCTCCATCCTGACACCGCTGAACGAGAACGACGTGGTCGAGGCCTGCACCTTCTTCCGCGAGCAGGGGGTGGAGGCGGTGGCCATCTCCTACGTCTGGTCCAGCATCAACCCGTTCCATGAGCAGCGTACGGCAGAGATCGTGCGTGAACTGCTGCCCGGCGTGTATGTGTCGGTGGGGTCCGATGTGCTGCCCCAGATCCGGGAATACACCCGCACCTCCACTGCAGTGCTCAACGCCTACCTGGGGCCCTGCATCGAGCGCTACGTGAAGGAGGTGGACGGCTTCTTCGCGGAATACGGGGCCGCGGCACGCCTGCGCTACTTTCAATCCAACGGCGGCATGGCCTCGATGGAGGCCTTCGCCCGCAAGGCGGTGTACGCGGTCAATTCGGGTCCGGCGGCGGCGCCCCGTGCAGGCACGTTCGTGGCCCGGCCCCTGGGCCTCGAGAAGATCATCACGGTGGACATGGGGGGGACCTCTTTCGACGTGGCGCTGTGCCACTCCGGGAGGACCAACATTGCCAAGAATGTGGACTTCCTGCGCTACCGCCTCGGCATCCCGGTGATCCAGGTGGAGATGCTGGGGGCCGGCGGTGGCTCCATCGCCTCGGTGGACCGCTACGGCATGCTCCATGTCGGCCCCCGGAGCGCGGGTGTCGCGCCAGGCCCAGCCTGCTACCGGCGGGGCGGAGAGCTGCCCACGGTGACCGACGCCAACGTGGTGCTCGGCTACCTCAATCCGCAGGCCCTGCTCGCCGGGCGCCTGCCCATCGATGCGGAGGCGGCGCGCAAGGCCGTGGCCGAGCACATCGCGGCGCCGCTCGGCGTCAGCGTGGACAAGGCCGCCTACGGGGTCTTCCGGGTGGTGAACAGCAACATGGTGGCCGGCATCCGGCGTGTCTCGGTGGAGCGGGGCTATGACCCGCGGGATTTCTCCCTGGTGGCCGCAGGGGGCGCCACGGGGGCTCACATCACTGCACTGGCCCGGGAGATCGGCATCCGCAGCGTCCTGGTGCCCAAGCTGGCCTCGGGTTTGTGCGCCTTCGGGCAGGTGCTCTCCGACGTCAAGTACAGCTACATGGCCGCCTGCCCGGCGCGCCTGGACGAGCGGACCGACTTCCTGCGCATCGAGTGGATGTTCCAGGACCTGGAGGCCGAGGGCATCCGCCGCCTGCAGCGGGAAGGCTTCTCCGACGAGGATATCCGCATCGAGCGCTCCCTGGACATCCGCTACGTGGGGCAGATCCACGAATGCACGGTGCCGGCAGGCATGGGGCGGCTGGCGCCGGAGATGCTGCCCCTGCTGCGCAGCCGCTTCGACCGCATCCACCAGCGCCTGTTCACCTACTGCGAGCCTGACAGTCCCCTCGAGATCGTCAATCTGGAGAGCACCTTGTACGGTGTGACGCCCGAATTCAAGGTGGCCCCCCACGATGATTCGGGTGCGGACGACGACCCGGTCATCGCCCATCGGCAGGTCCACCTGGGGCAGGGGGATGCCGCCGTGCCGATGACCGTTCCGGTGTATGACGGCACCCGCATCCGCTGTGGGCAGGCCATCCTGGGGCCGGCGCTGATCGAGGAGCCGACCACCACGATCCTGCTCGAAGAAGGCTGGCAGGCGGTCCTCGAACCGAATGGGGTCTACCGGCTCACCGACCAGTGGGTCCGCTCCGTCTAGCGCCACCCATGAACACCTTTCCTGCCACGGGGCCGCACCAGTTGAACTGGGCGGCCCCGTACTGTTTTTGCGCGGTGGATGGCCGTTCGGCTGCGTTGGCCGGGACTGTCGGGAGGTTTCCGCTGCGGGTGTTCTGCCTTTCCCTGGAGTACAGGCGCGGCTGTCCGCGTCGAATCGTGTGTCTGTTTGATGACAGGGGCCGAACCTAAGATCAACCCATGGCTTCGGTGCAGCTTTCCGGAGACTGTCGCCAACCCCTTTGAGGAATGGGCCCGCCCGGCGGGCATGGAGAAGAGGTATGAAACGTAACGTCGATCCGATCACCCTGGCAGTCGTACGCGGCGTGCTGGAGACCACCCAGCGGGAGATGACGCTGACCCTCGAGAAGACGGCCCGCTCGAGTGTGTTCAACGTCGCCCATGACTACAGCAACGCGATTTTCAACCACCGCCCGGAGATGATCCTGCAGGGCCAGGACATCCCGATCCACCTGGGCAGCATGATCCCGGCCATGAAGTTCGTCGCCCAGTATTTCGAGGACGGCATCCACGAAGGGGACGTGATCTATCACAACGACCCGGTGAACATGGGCAGCCACATCCTCGACTGCTGCATGTACAAGCCGGTGTTCTACCAAGGCGAGCTGGTGTTCTGGACGGTATGCAAGGGGCACGTCACCGACATCGGCGGCCCGGTGCCCGCCGGCTACAACCCGGATGCCAAGGAGATCTACGCCGAAGGCCTGCGCATCCCCCCGGTCAAGTTCTGGGACAAGGGCGTGATGCGCAAGGACGTGGTCAACTTTTACCTGGCCAACGTGCGCTCCCGCCGCGACCAGGAAGGCGATCTGCGTGCCCAGCTCGGCGCCGTGACCGTCGGCGAGCGCAACCTGATCGCCCTGCTCGACAAGTATGGGGTGCAGACGGTACGCGACTGCATCGACGAGCTGATGGACATGGCCGACCGCCACATGCGCGAGATCATCCGTTCGGTGCCGGACGGCACCTACGCCGCCAGCGCGGTGCTGGAGGATGCCGGCCACGGCTTCGGCGACATCACCATCTCGGCCAGTGTGACCATCGAGGGTGACGAGTGCGCTATCGCGATCTCCAGCCCGCCGCAGATTCCGTACTTCATCAACTCCTACGAGGGCAACTCGATCTCCGGGGTGTACCTGGGACTGATGATGTTCACCCAGGTGGACCCGCCCTACAACGAGGGCCTCTACCGCTGCATCCGGGTGGATCTGGGGCCCAAGGGCACCCTGGTCAATGCCCAGGAGCCGGCACCCCACGTGAACTGCACCACCACCCCCATGGAAACCCTCGCCGACGCGGTGCGCCTGGCCCTCGAGAAGGCCGCGCCGGAGCGTGCCGTCGGCTCCTGGGGCCACGCCAGCGGCATCAACATCGCCGGCTTCGACGCCCGCAACAACGAGGAATACGTGACCATGGTCCTCGCCTCCCTGATCTCGGGGGCGGGCGCCACCGCCCACATGGACGGCTGGCACGCCTGCGGTCCCCAGTGCTGCTTCGGCGCGCTGACCTCCGGCGACGTGGAGATCCTCGAGTACTCCTACCCCATCGTGATCCACCGCTACGGCCTGGTGCAGGACAGCGGCGGCGCCGGCAAATACCGGGGCGGCTGTGCCACCGAATGGGAAGTGGAGCCGATCGGCCACGAGATGACGGTGATCAGCTTCGGCGAAGGCCGCAAGTACCCGTCCATCGGCGCCAACGGTGCGCGCAGCCACATGATCGACAGCAAGCTTGCCCGCATCGACCTGAAGGCCGGCGAGAAGGTCACCGAGACGCTGCGCAAGAACGTCGTGCTGCAGATCCAGGACGGTCAGCGGGTGTCCGCGATCAACCCGGGCGGCGGCGGCTGGGGCAGCCCCTTCGAGCGGGAGCCGGAACGTGTCGCCGATGACGTGCGCAACGGCTTCGTGTCCTTCGAGGCGGCCCGCCAGGACTACGGCGTCGCCGTCTCGGAAGAGGACTTCAGCGTCCTCGTCGAGGAAACCCGTCAGCTGCGTGCCCACGCCATCTAAATCAAGACCGAGGAGATTCACATGAGCAAGCGTTTTCGCCTGGGCATCGACGCCGGCGGCACCTTCACCGACTTCGTCCTGGCCGACGCCATGGGGCAGGTCCGCCTGTTCAAGGCCACATCGACCCCTGACGATGGCACCAAGGCCATCGCCGACGGCCTGCAACAGATTTCCGAGGCGGTGGGACTGCCGGTGCCGGAGATCCTCAACAATGCCGACCTGCTGGTGAATGGCACCACGGTGGCCCTCAACGCCTTGATCCAGCTGAAGGGCGTGCGTACCGGTCTGATCTGCACCGCCGGCCACGAGGACTCCATCGAGATCCGTCTCGGCCACAAGGAAGAAGGCTACCGCTACGACGCCAAGTATCCGCCCGCCACCATGCTGGTGCCGCGCTTCCTGCGCCACGGGGTGCGCGAGCGGGTGCTGGCCGACGGCACCGTGCAGATGCCTCTCAACGAGGACGACGTGCGCGCCGCCTGTGAGCGCTTCCGCGCCGAAGGGGTCGAGGCGGTGGCCCTGTCCTTCGTCTGGTCGGTGGCCAACGAGGTGCATGAGCGCCGCGCCGCGGAGATCGTCCGCGAGATGCTGCCCGGTGTGTATGTGTCGGTGGGCGTGGAGGTCTTCCCGCAGATGCGCGAATACACCCGCACCTCCACCGCGGTGGTCAATGCCTACCTGGGCCCGGTGCTGGAGCGCTACGTACGGCGCATCGACGACTTCTTCGTCGGTCTGGGCGTGACGGCGCCGATCCGCTACTACCAGTCCAATGGCGGCATGGCGGCGCGGGACATGATGGTGTCGCGGGCGGTCAATGCCATCAACTCGGGCCCCGCCTCGGCCCCCACGGCCGGGCTGCACGTGGCCGGCCCGCTGGGCATCCGCAACATCATCACGGTGGACATGGGGGGCACCTCCTTCGACATCACCCTGACCAAGGATGGCAAGACCAACCTGAGCAAGAACATCGACTTCCTGCGCTACCGCATCGGCACCCCGATGATCCAGGTGGAGACCCTGGGCGCCGGCGGCGGCTCGATCGCCTGGATCGACGCGATGGGCCTGCTCAACGTGGGCCCGCAGAGCGCCGGCGCCCACCCGGGGCCGGTGTGCTACATGCGTGGCGGCGAGGCGCCCACGGTGACCGATGCCAACGTGGTGCTGGGCTACCTGAACCCCTCCTACCTGCTCGGCGGGCGGGTCAAGATCGACGGCGCGGCGGCCCGCCGGGCCATCGAGGAGAAGATCGCCAGGCCCCTCGGCATCTCGGTGGAGCACGCCGCCCACGGCATCTTCAGCATCGTCAACAACAACATGGTCAATGGCATCCGCCGCGTGTCGGTGGAGCGTGGCTACGATCCCCGCGACTTCGTGCTGGTGGGGGCGGGCGGTGCCACGGCCCTGCACATCGCTGCCCTGGCCCGCGAGATCGGCGTGCGCAAGGTGCTGGTGCCCAAGCTGGCGTCGGGCCTGTGTGCCTTCGGCCAGATCCTCTCCAACGTGAAGTACACCAAGATGTCCGCCTGCCCGATGCGGGTCAATGAGAACGCGGACTGGGAACGTATCGAACAACGCTTCCACGAACTGGAGCAGGAGGCCATCACCGCCCTGCAGGCCGAGGGCTTCGCGCGTAGCCAGGTGCTGATCGAGCGCTCGGTGGACATGCGCTACCTGGGGCAGGTGCATGAGTGCACCGTGGATATCGGCACCATGAAGGTCGATGCCCGCAGCTTCGGCGACATCCGCAGCCGCTTCGACCGGCGCCACCAGGCGCTCTTCACCTACTGCGAGCCGGATGGCGTGGTGGAGCTCGTCAATATCGAGGTCGCCGTGGCCGGGGTCGTGCCGCCCCTGCAGACCGGTGCCCGGATGGCTGCGGCCGACGGGAGCGCCGAGCTGCCGGTGAAGGAGCAGCGGCGCATGGTGTTCGGCCACGGCGCCGAGATCGAGACCGTGCTGGCGCCCGTCTATGACGGCGACAAGCTGCCACCCGGCGTGACCCTCGACGGGCCGGCCGTCATCGAAGAGATCACCACCTCCATCGTCATCGAGCCGGGCTGGGCGGCCACCCTCGACGCCAGCGGCGTCTATGTGCTCGAAGACAAGGTCGCAGGGGCGATGGCCGCAGGCACCGTCGTCCGTCAGTCGCACGCAGTCGCAGCCTGAATCTGCAGCACCTTCCCGAACCAGGAGACAATTCATGATGCAGTTTGCAAAGGTGGCGCGGGCCACCGTGGGGACGCTTTCGCTTGCGATTTCGATGGGGGCGATGGCCAAGGACTGGTGGCCGTTCAATGTGCACGAGGTGAACGGCGACAAGATCGGCACGTCCGCCTATGTGCCGAACGACAAGGCCACCAAGAAATGGAACCTGTGCGTGCTGGTGCCGCACATGAAGGACAGCTTCTGGGTGGCCACCGCCTACGGGGTGATCGAGGAGGCCCGTCGCCAGGGGGTCAAGGTGTCCCTGTACCAGGCCGGCGGCTACGAGAACCTGCCCAAGCAGATCGCCCAGTTCGATGACTGCATGGCCGGCAAGGCGGACGCCATCATCACCGGCTCCATTTCCGAAGTGGGGATGGGCAAGAAGTTCAAGGAAGGCCTGGACAAGGGGGTTCCGCAGATCGGCATGGTGAACCCGGTGGGCAACAACACCCCCATGACGGCCAAGGTCTTCGTGGACTTCGAGACCATGGCGAAGGCCACCGGCGACTTCCTGATCGGCTCCCTCAACGGCCAGCCGGCCAATGTGGTGTCCTTCCCCGGCCCCCAGGGGTCCGGCTGGGCGGAGAGCTACGCCAAGGGCTTCCGCAACTCCCTGGCCGGCAGCAAGGTCCGCCTGATCGCCGAGAAGTACGGTGACACGGGCGTGGCAGCCCAGCTCAAGCTGGTGGAAGACTCCCTGCAGGCCAGCCCGGAGATGAACGTGATCTGGGGCACCGCGCCCACCGCCGAGGCCTCCATCGGGGCCCTGCGCGAGGCGGGCCGCAAGAAGGACGTGAAGGTGCTGTCCTGTTATGAGAACCAGGCCATGCTGGACGCCATGAACCGGGGTGACATCCTGGGCTTCGGCACCCAGTTCCCGGTGATCCAGGGACGCATCGCGGTGGATATGGCGATCCGCGCCCTGGAGAAGAAGCCGGTCATGAAGTTCGTGCAGCCGGTGCCGGTGATGATCAGCAAGCAGAACGCCGGCCAGATCGACATGAACACCGTGCTGGCGCCCACCCACTGGCAGCCGGTCTATTCGCTCAAGTGAGCGGGAGGGTGATCGTGAGTGCCATGACAAGTGCAATGTCGACCTCGCGGTCCCCCACGGTGGCCGGGCTTCCGGCAGTGGAGCCGCTGCTCCGCTGCCGGGGGCTGGGCAAGCGCTTCGGCAGCCACCGGGCGGTGGACGGGGTGGACCTGGAGATCGCGCCGGGCGAAGTGCATGTGCTGTTCGGTGAGAACGGGGCCGGCAAGTCGACCCTGATCAACATGATCTGCGGCGTGCTCGAGCCCAGCGAGGGCAGTATCGAGTTCGCCGGGGTGACGCGCCTCCACACCGACTGCCTCAGCGTACGGGCGGCGGGCATCAGCTCGGTGTTCCAGGAGTTCAGCCTGATCCCCGACCTGACGGTGGCCCAGAACCTCTTCCTCGGCCGCGAGGGCAGCCGCTTCGGCTGGGTGGACCACGCCGCGGCGGCGCGCCGGGCGGCCGGGCTGATCGGCGACCTGGGCTTCGATGTGGATGTCGGCGCGCGGGTCGGTGACCTGTCCCGCGCCCATCAGCAGATGGTGGAGATCGCCAAGGCGCTGACCGGCGAGGTGCGCCTGCTGATCCTTGATGAGCCCACCGCCTCCCTCACCGAGAAGGAGGCGGACCGCCTGTTCCAGGTGATCGCCGAACTCAAGGCGAAGGGGGTCGGAATCATCTACGTGTCCCACCGGATGCGCGAGATCAAGGCCATCGCCGACCGCATCACGGTACTGCGGGACGGGCGGCGCATCACTACGGTGGAGGCCCGGGAGGTGAGCGAGGGGCAGCTCATCGAACTGATGACCGGGCGGGCGGTGGATGTGCTGTATCCGCCGATCGACCATCGCCCCGGCGCGCCGGCCCTGGTGGTCAGGGACCTGGTGCTGGAGAACGGCGCGGTGGCCGGCGTATCCCTCGAGGTCCGGGCCGGTGAAGTGACGGCCCTGGCGGGCCTGGTGGGCTGCGGCAAGTCGGAGATCGGGCGGGCCGTGTTCGGGCTGGAGGACATCGAGTCAGGTGAGTTCATGTTGCATGGCCGGGCCATGCCCGACCCGCGGCCGGACCGCATGCTCGACGCCGGGCTGGTGTACTTCCCGTCTGACCGGGGGGCGGAGGGCCTGGCCCTCGGGCGGCCGATCCTCGAGAACACCTCCATGGCGTCCCTGCATCTGCCGGACTTTTCGCGCCTGCGGGTGCTGCGCAAGGACACGGAGCGCCGCATCGTGAACGGGATCGCGGAGGAGCTCCAGCTGCGGCCCCTCGACGTGGGCAAGGCGGTCGGTGCCCTGTCCGGCGGCAACCGCCAGAAGGTGATGCTGGGGCGCGGCCTGACCCGGGACTTCCAGGTCTTCATCTTCGACGAGCCCACCGTCGGCATCGATGTGGGGGCCAAGGTGGAGGTGTACGAAATGATCCGCAAGCTCACCGAGTCAGGCGCTGCGGTGCTGCTGATCTCCTCCGAGCTGCCCGAGGTGATCGGGCTGGCCAACCGGGTGTACGTGATCCATCGCGGCAAGGTCGCCGCAGAACTGCAAGGTGGGGAGATCAGCGAGGAGGCGATCCTGCGGGGTTTCTTCATCGAGTCAACGCCCCGCCCGGGAGGCATCCAATGAAAAGTCTTGCGCATCGACTGGGGGTCGGCGCACCCCTCGCCCGCCTGGCGGCCTCGGGCGCCGCGCTGGGTCTGATCCTGCTTGCGCTGGCCGGCTTGCTGGCCTGGCTGGAGCCGGGCTTCCTGGCTTCCCGCAATCTGGTGAACGTGGTCCGCGCGGCGAGCATCCTCGGCCTGGTGGCGATCGGCCAGGCCCTGGTGCTGATCGTCGGCGGCTTCGACCTGACGGTAGGGGCGGTGGTGGCCGGGGCCAGCGTGCTGCTGGCCAAGGTCATGCTGGCGCTCACGGCCGCCGGCCACGGCGAGGGCAGCGTGATCACCCTGGGCGTGCTGTGTGCCTTGGCCGGGGGGGCCTTGGTGGGCATCGCGAACGGTGTGCTGATCGCCTGGTTCCGCCTCAGCGCCTTCATGGTGACCCTGGCCACCGGGGCCATGGTGTCGGGCCTGTCCTATTTCGTGACCACCGGGATCCCCATCTACGGCATGCCCGAGACCTTCATGGCGTGGTTCGGGCAGGGCGGCGGCCTGCCGCTGCCCGCGGTGATCCTGGTGTGGGTGCTGGTGGCGGGCGGGGCCTGGCTGGTGCAGTCGCGCAGCCGGCTGGCGCTGCACCTCTACGCCACCGGTGGCAACGAGCGTGCCGCCGCTGTGTCCGGGGTGAACGTGCGTCGCTGCACGGTGCTGGCCTATGCCGTGAGCGGCGTGCTCGCCGCCCTGGTGGGGGTGATGCTGTCGGCCCGCCTGGGCTCGGGGCAGGCCAACATCGGCGCCGAGCTGACCCTGCAGAGCATCGCTGCGGCGGTGATCGCCGGGGTGAGCCTGCGCGGCGGGGTGGGGGACATGCGCCGGGTCGTGCTCAGCGTGCTGTTCCTGGCCGTGCTCGGCAATGGCATGAACCTGCTCCATATCGACAGCAAGCTGCAGACGGTCTTCCTCGGCCTCGTGCTGATGGCCGCCGTCGCCGCCGAGGAATTGTCCTCCCACAGGAGAAAGCTGGCATGAACAGCACCATTCTGAAGACGCCGGCCGGCGGGCCGGCCTTTCCCGGGGCAGGCCTGCTGTCCCGCCTTGGCGGCGACCTGCTGCTGCCGGCCGCGCTGGTGGCCCTGCTGCTGGGCTTCGGCTGGGTCGAGCCGCGCATCCTGTCCGGTGACAACCTGGGCAACCTGGCCGTGCAGGCCAGCTACCTGGTGATCTTCGCTACGGCGCAGGTGTTCGTGCTGGTGGTGAGGGGCTTCGACCTGTCCCTGGGCACCCTGGTGTCGCTGGCCAGTGTCTCGGCCGTGATGGTCATGACGGCCGTGGCGCCGCTGGCTGGGGAGGGGGCCGCGACCCTGGCGGCCCTGGCCTGGATCGGGCTGCTGGGCGGAGCCTGGGGCGCCTTCAACGGGCTGGGCGTGGCGGTGCTGCGGGTCAATCCCTTCATCGCCACCCTCGCCACCGCCAACATCGCCCTGGGGCTGGCCACCACCATCTCCGGCGGCTTCCCGGTGGAGGGCGTGACGCCCCAGCTGCGCCTGCTGCTGGACGAGGCGCATCCGGCAGGGGTGCCGGTGGCTGTGCTGATCACCGTGGCCCTGACGGCGCTGGGCTACTGGCTGTTGCAGCACACCGTGCTGGGCCGCGCCTGGTACCTGATCGGCGGCAATCCCCGCGCCGCCCACGTGGCCGGCTTGCCGGTACGCCGCTACATGGTGCTGGCCTACATGGCCTGTGCCTGCTACGCCGGCATTGGCGCGCTGATGCTGACAGCCAGGGCCGGCTCCGGTGAGCCCAACCTGGGCGGCAACCTGACCATGGAGGCCATCGCCGCGGCGGTGATCGGCGGTGCCAGCCTGCGCGGCGGCAGTGGCGGGGTGTCGGCGGCGGTGCTCGGCGCGCTGGTCATCACGGTGCTGTCCAACGGCATGAACCTCGTCCAGGTGGATGGCTACCTGCAACAGATCACGCTGGGAGCGGTGATCATCGTCGCCCTCTTCGCCGACCGGCTGCGCAACCGGGGCGCCCGTTGAGCGCCCCCAGGGCCGGGCTGCGCCCTGCCCGCCCCCCGCGGGGGATGAGAAAACCTGGGACGGTCCGGCGTTTTCTCAAGCGGGGCGCGGCACCCGGATAACGCCACCCGGCGCCGGCTGCACGCCTGCCGTTCTTCCTGCAGCCACTCCGACCCTGATCCACCGATCCCCCGGCCCCGGCCGGGGGACAGGGCCCCCTTTTGCCCGCATTCCGGGGCATTCCGGCGATCCGCCAACACTCTAGGGAGATTCACCTCATGAAGAAACAGAAGCCTTTCAAGCTCAGCCTGATCCACGCACTGCTCCTCGCCGGGCTCGGCGCCGGCGCGGCCGGCACGGCCCAGGCCCAGATCGTCCTCGGCCACCACTACCGTCCGCACTACTGGGATCTGCCCAACCAGTTCGACAATGCCTTCGTCTTCCCGGGGCAGACCTTCCTCTACAACTCCACCCGCAAGACCTACGACAACCATGGCAACAAGGTGGACACCGGGGTGGATACCGACACCCTGTTCGGCTTCACGATCATTCCCTACTTCTTCAAGTTCGATAAGAGCTCGGACTGGGCCTACGCCTTTTCCATGAACACCTACGAGTTCCGCACCAGCTCCGGCGGCGCCTCGGTGCAGGGGGTGGGCAGCCTGATCCCGGCCTTCACCGGGTGGACCAAGCCGACGGCCAACAGCACCCTGGGCTATGACATCCTGATCGCGACGCCCTTCGCCCTGTCCTCGTCCCTCGACAGCAAGCAGTGGGACTACTACCTGCGCGGCTTCTACGATGTGAACATCAACAACTGGAACATCGAGACGGTAATCGGCTATCACACCGCCCGGCCGGAGCACAGGGATCTGGCCCGGCCGAAGGACGAGTACCACATCAACGGCCGCCTGGGGTATGACATCCACGGCGTCACCGGCCTGGGCCTGCGGGTCACCCCTTATCTGTCCGCCGATTACCAGCGCAATGAGGACAACTCCTCCCACGTCCTCAACGTGGGGGGCGGGGTGATGGTGACCCACAAGAACTTCATGAACTGGACCCTCGGCTATTCGAAGACCGCCAAGGGGCAGAACGTGTCCGAGACCAATGCTCTGCTTGCGCAGGTCTGGATGCCGTTCTGATTGAACGGGGGGCTGCGTCACGGGCTGTGCCGCAGGTCCTTGCCAATGCCTTGATAGCGTCCCCGTGAGTCATCCGCGGGGCGCTGCCCCCTGCGTGCCGGATAGCTCACGGAATTCCGTGATAATCCGCCGAATTGCTTTTCGCTATTCTGCATCCAGCGTTTCCGCATTCACTTCATTCCGGTCCTTTTGTCCCGGCGGGTGGGGCGGAATTGAAATTGAATATGTCCATGGGTCTGCCGGGCATATGCCTTGCGGGTGCCTGGAGAATAGGAGCGGGATGTGTGGATCAAGCGTGGCAGGTTGGCGGATTGTCTCGGTGCCTGGGCGGAGGCACTGGTGTGCGACGACGGCTCGCTTCTGAAGTTCGACTGGCCCGGCTTCGAGCGGCAGCTGCAGGCCCTCAACGACGCGAAAGGTCGGCTCCATGCCTGGCGCCGCAGCGCCGAGATGGCGTCTGCCGCGCAAGGGCAGGAGATGCAGGCGCTGCGTCGCGAGAGCGATGCCGCCCGGGCGCGCTTCGAGCTCGCGGTGAGGGCCGTCGGCGAGGTGGTGTGGGAGATGCCCAGCCCGGCCTTGCCCCTCTCCCGGGACTGCCCGGTGAGCTGGTCGGCGCGGGCGGCGGAGTTCCTCGGCCGGGGCGGCGCGGGCGAGATCCGGGGGGAGCTCGGCCAGTGGCTGGCCTGTGTCCATCCGGAGGACGTGGCCGTTGTGCTGGAGGGCCTGGGAGGCTACCTGGGGTCGCGTTTCCAGTCTCCGGCCTTTGAGATGGACTGCCGGCTCGTCGGCGCCTCCGGGGCTCTCCGCCGGGTCCGGGTGCGCGCCGAGGCCCTCCGCGACGGGGCCGGAAAGCCCCTGCATGTGGTGGGCAGTTTCCGCGACCTGACGGAGGCGCTGGCCGCCCGGGAGAGTCTTGCTGCGTCGACCGCACGTTTTTCCCTCGCCATGGACATGATGAGCGACGGGGTGTGGGATGCCGAGCTGGTCAATGGCAATCCACTGCATCCGGACAGCAGCTTCTGGTGGTCACCGCAATTGCGCCGCTTGCTGGGCTACGCGGGGGAGGACGATTTCCCCAATGTGCTGGAGAGCTGGGCCCGCTGCATCCACCCCGAGGACAAGGACGCTGTGATGGATGGCCTGTCGCGCCATCTCGCAGACTACTCCGGGGCGACCGCCTACGAGGTCGAATACCGCCTGCAGCGCAAGGATGGGGTGTATCGCTGGTTCCGGGCACGGGGCGCGTCGCAGCGGGACGCCGGCGGAGTGCCGATCCGGGTTGTCGGGGCCTTGACCGACATCCAGTCCACCAAGGACGAGGCCGTGCTCCTGGAGAAAGACCGCCTGCAGCGCCAGCAGCTGGAGCAGCACCTCGCCAAGGTCACCGAGATCCTGGTGACGGTGAAGGACATTGCCAACCAAACCAATCTGCTGGCCCTCAATGCCGCCATCGAGGCGGCCCGGGCCGGCGAGGCAGGGCGGGGCTTTGCGGTGGTGGCGGACGAGGTCCGGCGCCTGGCGGGGCGGACCCGCGATGCGACGGATTACGTGGCGTCCCTGCGTTCCGGGCGGGAGCAGACAGGTTAGCCCTGAGGCCTGGCGGAGGCCGCCCCGCAGGGCCTGAGGCTCAGATCAGGCCCTTCTCGCGGGCCCGGGCGACGGCCTGGGTGCGGTTGCGGGTGCCCAGCTTGGCGTAGATGCGCCGCAGGTGTGTCTCGATGGTGTTCTCGGTGACGAACAGCTTGCGGCTGAGGTCCTTGTTGGAACAGCCCTCGGCCACCAGGCGGAGGATCTGCAGCTCGCGCTGGCTCAGGTCGCCCTCCGGATTGCGCTGTGCCTCCGCGCTCAAGGTCGAGGGCATGTAGGCCACGTTGGTTTCCGAAGCAGCCTTCAGCAGCGCGGTGATGTAAGTGCGCGGGACCACGTGGGAGCGTACCTCCAGGGCTTCGAGAAGTGGTGCGAGCAGCCAGGAGTCGTCGGCGACGACCCGGAACAGGCCCTTTGACTGGGCCTGAACCAGGGCCCGTTCCAGCACCTCCAGCGCATGCTGGCGTTTGCGCGCCGACTCCAGGGCCTGGGCCAGCAGGCAGCGCAGGCGGATCGCCCGGCGCCCCCGGTTGGCCATCTCGGCGGCCTGGATGGCCTCCTCGAGGCGCCCGGTCAGGCCTGGCGCGGTGCCGGCCACCAGGGCGATGCGCACTTCGGCGATGAAGGGGTCGTCGAGCTCCTCCGCATACGGGAAGAGGCCCTGCCAGCCGCGCCAGATCTCGGGCTCCGACAGCAGGGCCAGCAGCCGCCGCGCCGCGGCGAAGTCCCCCGCCCGCAGGGCCAGCCGCAGCTTGCCCTGGCGGGCTGCCGCCGACAGGCGCGGGATGCCGCGCAGGTCGCCCATGTCCTGCAGGCAGTCGAGGGTCTCCAGGGCCTCCCGCTGGCGTCCCCGGATGAAATGGATGCGCGAGGCGACCCGGTAGGTGACGATCAGGTGATCGGGCAGGCAGCTGTCGCGGATCAGGGACAGGTAGTCGGCGATCAGCATCTCGGCGGAGTCGAGCTCGTTGAGCTCGTAGAAGGCTTCGATCAGGTGGGCCGCGGCCACCGCGGTGGAACTGGTGAAGCGGTAGCCCCCGCTGATGATGCTCGACAGGGTGGCGCGGAAGCGGGCACAGGCCTGGATGGCATTGCCCTGCAGCAGGTCGATGGCCCCCTCGAAGCACTGGCTGTAACTCAGGCCGTGGATGGCCTTGATGGGCTCGAGGGCGTGCTTGGCCACTACCAGGTGCTGGTGGGCGGCGTAGTAGTTGCCCACCGCGATCTCCCCGTAGGCTGCGGCATTGCTGATCAGGCCGACCATGTAGGGGGCGGCCTGGCCCAGCGTGGGCAGCGCGGCGATGGCCGTGCGCATGGCGTCGGGGAGGCGGTCCATCCAGGCGCCGAGCATGACCTGCAGCACCAGCAGGTCGTGGGCAAACTCTTCCGAAGCCTTCATCTCCGGGCTGATCAGCCCGACCAGGCGCATGGCGTCCTGGTAACGGTGCAGGAAGGCGAGGGTGTAGGCGCCGGCGATCAGCAGGGTCGGCTGGGTCTGCAGGGCACTGTCGGGCAGGGACTCGAGCCACTTGCTGACGATGCCGAACTGGCCGGTGCGCACGTAGTCCGTGGCGCGGCGGGCCATCAGCCCGGCGGCCAGCTCGAGGGCGTTGGCAGCGAGGGCGTGCTCGATGGCCGGCAGGCCCTTGTCTGCGCCGTCCAGCCAGTGCGCGGCGCGCAGGTGCCAGCCTGGCCGGTCCTCGGCGGCACCGGGCAGGCGGTGGATCTGGGACTGCAGGAAGTCGCGGAACAGCGGGTGGTAGCGGTACCAGCGGCCCTCCGCGTCGATGATCTGCAGGAACAGGTTGTCCTGGTCGGTCTGCAGCAGCAGTTCGGCGCTGTCCTGGCGGCCGAACACGGCGTCGCACATCTCCGGGCAGAAGCTCTCGAACAGGCTCGACTGGATCACGAAGGTCCGCAGGGAGGGTGGCAGGCGGTCCAGAACGTCCTCCGCCAGGTAGTCGGCGATGCCCCGGGACGGGCCGTTGAGCCCCCTCAGCACGGCACTCGGATCGGCCTTGCCGATCAGGGCCGAGGTGGTCAGCTGCAGCGCCGCCGCCCAGCCGTCGGTGCTCTCCTGCAGGCGTGCCACGTCGGATTCCCCGAGCTCGGCCTTCAGGCGGTTGCGCACGTAGTGGCGGGTTTCCTCAAGGGAAAAGCGAAGGTCCGGGACCTCCAGCTCCAGGAGCTGACCCTGCACCCGCAGGCGTCCCAGGGGCAGCAAGGTCTTGTGACGGCTCCCCAGGATCAGGCGCTGGCCGGCATTGAGGCTGGATACCAGGCTCGTCACGAAGGCCAGCACCTCGCTGGAGGTGATGTGTTCGAACTCGTCGATGAACAGGGCGAGCGGCCCCTCGTAAAGGGCCAGCGCGTCGAGCAGTTCAAAGCTCCGTCCGCTGGCCGTGGCCGACGAGGCCTCCATCGCCGAGGCCTCGAAGTTCAGCCCCTGGAAAGCGGGCAGGGCGGTGCCGAGGCTGAGCCAGACGTACTGGGAGAAGCGGCCGAGGTCGTTGTCGGAAGGGTCCAGTGTCAGCCAGCCGACCACCGCCCCCTGATCCGCCAGGTGGCGGTGAAGCTGCCCCATCGCCGTGGACTTGCCATAGCCGGCGGGGGCGCTGACCAGCACGAGGTTGGCGCCCGACTCCTCCGTCCGCTGGCAGAAGGCACTGCGCGCGACCAGATCCTGCCCGGCCCTCGGCGGCCTCAGCTTGAGTGGGTTCTGCCTCACGGCGGACAGGGAATCGGGCGTCTGGAACATGGGTCGGCGGTGGGTTTCCCGTCCGGCGCAGCAGGGCCGCGCAGCAATTGCATTGGGGCCCGGTATCTCCGGCGGCAGACGGGATTGCGATGGTCAGGCTCCTATTGTGCAACGGGTCTGCCAATTGTTGCCTCGCCGCATTTGTCCCGGATTTCCGTGTATTGGCGGGGCGGCGCATATCCCGGGTCTCCGCGATTGAGAGAGGAGGGGGGCGTCTCCAGAATTCGGAAAAGCCAGATCGGAAATGAAATGCCGGTTTGCCCGACGAATGTCATGACTGGAGACTCAAAATGAATAAGCCCGGTAGCATCAGGAAGTCCCCCCGGCTTGGCCCTCTGGGCGCCGAGCCGCCTCTTTTCGATACGGCAGCGATGTTCCAGGAAAGCCTGCATCGTTACGCCGAGGAAGTCATGCGTCCGGTCGGGGCTGCGCTCGACCGGATGACCCCCGATGAGGTCGCCGCCGGGGATTCACCCTATTGGGGCGCGCGCAGCAAGTTTGTCGAGCTGGGTTTCGGGGTCGAGCTGCTGCTGTCCTTCGAGCCCGCCGAGCGGGCCAAGATGATGTCCATCTTCTTCGAGGAACTCGGCTGGGGCGATGCCGGCCTGGCCATCTCCTTCGGCGCCAGCATGCTGCCCATGTACATGTGTGCGGCGCTGGGACGCCAGGACCTCCTCGAGCGCTACCCGGAAAGCCTGGTCGGCTGCTGGGGCATCACCGAGCCCGACCATGGTTCCGATTCCCTCGACCCGAACCGGATGATCTTCCACGCCGAAGGCAAATACGGACGCCCCAACTGTGTTGCCGCCATCGAGGGTGATGAGATCGTCATCAACGGCCAGAAATCCGCCTGGGTGTCGAATGGCACGATCGCAGACGTGTGCGTGCTGTATTGCGCGGCCGCCACTGCCAATGGTCCGGACAGCCGCAACGGCTTTGTCGTCATCGTGCCGATGGATGCCAGGGGCGTGTCCCGCGGCAAGCCCCTGGACAAGCTCGGGCAACGCGCCCTCAACCAGGGCGAGGTGTTCTTCGATGACGTGCGCCTGTCGCTGGATCACGTGCTGGCAGGGCCAGACAGCTTCCAGGAGGCGGTGTACATCATCCACACCGCCGCCAACGGCCTGATGGGTGCCGTGTTCACCGGGGTCGGACGGGCGGCCTTCGAAATGGCCCTGGAGTACGCCCACGAGCGCAAGCAGGGCGGGGTGCCGATCATCCGCCACCAGTCGGTGGCCCAGCGCCTGTTCCACATGTTCCGCAAGGTCGAGGCCTCGCGGGCGCTGGTCAACCGCGTCCTGCACTACAACTTCGGCAGCGAGCCGGCCCTGCATGCGGGCATGGCAGCCAAGATCACCGGCACCCAGACCTCCTTCGAGGTGGCCAGCGATGCCCTGCAGATCTTCGGCGGCAACGGCCTGACCCGCGAATACCCCATCGAGAAGCTGCTGCGGGATGCGCGCGCCTCGCTGATCGAGGACGGCTGCAACGAGATCCTCTCCATCAAGGGCGGCTATTACCTGGCCGACCCGGATCGACTCTGAGGACAGGAGCGGACGTCGATCATGAGCGAGCGCAACGAACTGATTCTTGCCAACCTGATTGCCAACCGGGCCGAGTCGGACCCGGATCTGGATGTACTCACCTTCGAACACGGCGACGGGCCGGACGAGATCCGGACCTACCGGCAACTCTGGGACAACGGCTGCCGGATCGCCGGGGCCCTGGGTGAAGAGGGTATGGGGAAGGGGGATTTCTTTGCCATCCTGATGCAGAACCACCCGGAGTTCGTTGACGCCATGGTCGGCGCCTCGATCAGCGGCGCGGTCTTCGTGCCCATCGATCCGCGCACGCGGGGCGAGAAGCTGCTCTACATGCTGCGTCATTCCGGCTGCAAGGGCGTGATCTGCGCCGACTACAGCCTGTCCGGGGTCAGTGACATCTGCAGCCAGCTGCCCAACCTGAAATGGATCTGGGTGCTCGGCGATGCCGGCCCCGTCGCCGCGGGGTTGCGGATCCGCAGCCTGGCCTCGATCTACGGGCAGCCGGTGCCGGCGATGGAGATCGCCGTCAGCGACCCGGCCGAGCCGATGGAGATCATGTACACCTCGGGCACCACCGGCGACCCGAAGGGGGTGGTGATCCGCCACGCCCGCTGGGGCGGGGTGGCCAACTGGAACGCCCTGCTCGGCTACCGGGCGGATGACCGGCCCTACACCGGCCTGTCCCTGACCCACGGCAACGCCCAGCTGGTGACCCTGGCCTGCTCCCTCAAGCTGGGCATGCGCGCGGTGTTCAGCCGGCGCTTCACCAAGTCGCGCCTGTGGGACATCGCCCGTAAGTATGGGTGCACCACCTTCACGCTCCTGGGGGGCATGACCACCGCCATCTACAGTGAGGCGCCGCGCCCGGACGATGCCGACAATCCGGTGCGCTTCGTCATCTCGGCGGGCATGCCGGCGGGCATCTGGGAGGATTTCGAGCGCCGCTTCGGGGTGCAGATCCTCGAGTTCTACGGCGCCGTGGAAGGCGGCCTGACCATCAAGCCGATCGGCGAGGGCCCGATCGGCAGCATCGGCAAGGCACCACCCTTCCTCAAGCTGCGCCTGGTGGATGAATACGGGGCCGACGTCCCGCCCGGCACCCAGGGAGAAATCATCTTCCAGCTCGCGGACGGCAGCTCGCCGGTGGTCGATTACCTGCACAACCCGGAGGCCTCTGGCAAGAAGGTGCATGGGGGCTGGATGCGCATGGGCGACATCGGCCACCAGGACGAGAACGGCTGGCTGTTCTTCGACTTCAGGGCCGGTGGGGCGATCCGCCACAACGGCGACTTCATCAACCCGGCGGCGGTCGAGAAGCTCCTTGCCGAGAGCCCGCTGGTGGCCGACGTCTTCGTGTACGGGGTGAAGGCGGCGTCGGGCGCACCCGGCGAAAAGGACGTGGTGGCCGCCGTGGTGCCGGCGGACCCCCGCGGCGATGCCGGCTCCACAGCCGCGGCCCTGTTCGCGCTGTGCCGGGCCGGCCTCGAGCCCAACTTTGTGCCGACCTACCTGCAATGGGTCGACGAGATCCCCAAGACGGCCTCCGAAAAGCCCATCGAGCGCTTCCTGCTGGAAGCCTTCGGGGCGGACGGGGCGCACATCTTCACCGCAGCGGGCCGGCAGTCGGACCGCGCAGCGTGAATCAGAGAGAAAGAGGAGACAGCAATGGACGATCGTTACCAAGTCGTGGTGTATGGCGCCAGCGGCTACACCGGCAAGCTCACCGCCTGGAAGCTGGCCGAGCGCGGCATCCCCTTCATCGCCGCCGGCCGCAACCTGGCCCGCCTGGAGGCCGAAATGGCCCAGGTGCCCGAGCTGAAGGGGCACGATTACCGCTGCGTGGCGGTGGACAACACCCGCGAAGCCCTGGGTGAACTGTTCCGCGGCCGCCAGGTGGTGATCAACGTGGTCGGGCCCTTCATGCAGCTCGGGGTGCCGGTCGTGGAGGCCTGCCTCGACGCCGGCTGCCACTACTTCGACACCACCGGCGAGGCCGACTGGATGTTCCTGCTCAAGCGGGAATACGGCGCGCGTTTCGCCGCCAAGGGGCGGGTGCTGTGCCCGGCCAACTCCTACATGTGGACCGAAGGCCTGCTGGCGGCGGAGATTGCCCTGGAGACCCCGGGCATCGACTCCCTCAACCTGGTGTACCTGGCCGACTCGGGCGTCAGCGTGGCGTCCACCAAGTCTTTCCTGCGCATGTGCACCAAGCCCCAGTTCTACATCCACAACCGGGCCCTGGCCCAGTGGGAGTACGCCAGGTCCCACGTGGTGAACGTCCCGGGCGAGCACGAGCCCTTCAATGCGCTGCCCTGGGGCGGTGGCGGCGAGCCGGTGTGGTACGAGGGCGATCCGCGGGTGCGCCACTGCAAGACCCTGGTGTCCTTCCGCAACCAGGTGGGCTTTGCCGCGGTGTTCGGCATGCTGCAGAAGTTCGAGGCCGAATGCCGCCACCTGCCCCTGGAGGCCCAGGAGGAGATCACCAACCAGTGGGGCGGGGAGTTCACCACCACCGAGCCCGGCCGCGAGGACCCGGACCTCAACCGCTGCGTGCTGTCCTGCCATGCCCGCGGCCGCACCCAGTCGGTGAGCGTGATCCTGCGCGGCAACTCGCCCTACGTGCAGACCGGCGTGCTCGGCGCCGAGGCCGCCCGGCGCATCCTGCGCGGGCAGTACGAGGCGGTGGGCTTCGCCTCGCCGGCCAAGGTCTTCGGGGCCCGCCGGCTGCTCGGGGCGCTCGCCGAGGAAGGCTTCCTCGAGTGGGAAGTGAAGAACGTCTGAGGGGGCACCGCCCATGAATTCTCAAGTCTACGTGGCCGGGGTCGGGATGACCCACTTCGGCCGGCATATCGGCACCTCCCTCAAGGAGCTGGCGGCGATCGCCATCGAGCGGGCCCTGGTGGACGCCGGCGCCAGTGCCGGCGACCTGGAGGCGGCCTTCTTCGCCAACTCGACCCAGGGGCACATGGACGGCCAGGACATGATCCGCGGCCAGATCGCCCTGCGCGCCTTCGGTATCCAGGGCATCCCGGTGGTCAACGTCGAAAACGCCTGCGCCAGCGCCAGCACGGCCTTCCAGCTGGCCGTGACCCAGGTGCGGGCGGGAGCGGCCGACATCGTGCTGGCCATCGGCGCCGAGAAGATGTTCTCCGACGACAAGGCGCGCATGTTCAGCATCTTCGACGGGGCCTGGGATGTGCATGACAGCGAGGCCAACCGCCAGCGCCTGCTGGAGATGGGCCATGGCATCGTGCCGCCGGAGGGCTCGCAGTCGACGCGGCCCTACTCGGTGTTCATGGACATCTACGCTGCCATGGGGCGCATGCACATGCGCGAGTACGGCACCACCCAGCGCCAGTTTGCCGCGGTGTCGGCCAAGAACCACGGGCATTCCGTGCATAACCCCCTGGCCCAGTACCGGGAGGCTTATTCCATCGAGGACATCCTGGCGGCGCCACCCATCACCTACCCGCTGACCCTGCCCATGTGCTCACCGATCTGCGACGGCGCCGCTGCCGCCGTGGTGTGCAGCGAGGCCGGCCTGGCGCGCCTGGCACGGGGAGGGGCGCGCGAGCGGGCCATCCGGGTGCTGGCAGCGGTGATGCAGACCGGTTCCGACCGGGCCGCCACCGACATGGAGCGCCACGTGGTCCGCCTGGCCTCGCGACGGGCCTATGAGCTGGCGGGGGTGGGGCCGTCCGACATCTCGGTGGCCGAAGTGCATGACGCCACCGCCATCGGCGAGATCATCCAGTCCGAAGTGCTCGGCTTCTGTCCCCCGGGGCAGGGTGGCTTCCTGGCCGAGCGGGGCGAAACCAGCATCGGCGGGCGGATCCCGATCAACCCGTCCGGCGGACTCGAATCGAAGGGCCACCCGATAGGCGCCACCGGCCTGGGGCAGATCCACGAGCTGGTCACCCAGCTGCGTGGCGAGGCCGGCGCGCGCCAGGTGGAGGGCGCGCGGCTGGCCCTGGCCGAGAACGGTGGCGGCCTGCACGGCATCGAGGAGGCCGTGGCATGCGTGACCATCCTGGGGCGCTGAACGCCATGACGGAAGATCTGGCAGGCCAGGTCGCCCTGGTCACCGGGGCGGCCCGCGGCCTGGGGCAGGAGGTGGCCGCCGCGCTGGCTGCCGCCGGCGTGCGGGTGATGCTCACCGACGTGCTGTCCGACCTCGGGCAGGCTGCCGCGGGCGGGATGCCCGGTGCCCGCTTCATCACCCATGACGTGACCGCCGAGGACGACTGGATACGCGCCGTCGACGCAACGATGCAGCACTTCGGGCGGCTGGACATCGTGGTGAACAACGCCGGGGTGGAGAGCGCCCGTCTCTTCGCGGACTGTTCCCTCGAGGAGTTCCGGCGCATCCAGGCGGTGAACGTGGACGGCAGCTTCCTCGGCATCAAGTGGGGCATCCGCGCCATGCGCCCGGGCGGCTGTGCCGGACGTGGCGGCGCCATCATCAACCTGTCGTCGGTGGCCGGCCTGATCGGGGTGCCGGGCCTGGGCGCGTACTGCACGGCCAAGGGCGGGGTGCGCCTGATGACCAAGGCGGCGGCCATCGAGTGCGCCCGCCTGGGCTATGGCATCCGGGTGAACTCCATCCATCCCGCCATCATCCGCACCCGGATGGGCGACGAGGTGGTGCAGGGCCTGGTGGACTGCGGCCTGGCGCCGGACCCGGCGACGGCCGAGGCAGCCATGGCCGGCCTGCATCCGATGGGCTACGGCCAGCCGCAGGACGTGGCCTCGGCGGTGTACTACCTGGCGTCGCCCGCCGCCCGCTGGATCAACGGCACGGAACTCGTCCTCGATGGCGGGTTGACCGCATGCTAGGTCGCCTGCAGAGGCCCATTTCACACATACGAAGGACAAGCCATGTTTCAAGCGATTCAGGTCAATGAAGACGGCAGCGCCGTGCTGTGCGAGCTCGACGAATCCACGCTGCCGGACGGCGACGTGGACATCGATGTCGAGTACTCGACCATCAACTACAAGGACGGACTGGTGGTCACCCAGCGCATGCCGCTGGTGAAGCACTTTCCGATGGTGCCGGGCATCGACCTGGCGGGGGTGGTGCGCACCAGCACCCATCCCGCCTGGCAGCCCGGCGACCGGGTGATCCTGAACGGCTATGGTGTCGGCGAATCCCACTGGGGCGGCTTCTCGACCCGCGCCCGGGTCAGCGGCGACTGGCTGGTAGCGATGCCGGACAGCTTTTCGTCACGGCAGGCCATGGCCATCGGCACGGCCGGCTACACCGCCATGCTGTGCGTGATGACCCTGGAGCGCCACGGCATCCGGCCCGACAGCGGCGAGGTGCTGGTGACGGGGGCCAGTGGCGGGGTGGGCAGTGTGGCCATCGCCATCCTGTCCCGGCTCGGCTACCGGGTGGTGGCCAGCACCGGCCGGCCGGAGGAAGCGCCCTACCTGAAGGCCCTCGGGGCCGCGGCGATCATCGACCGCAACACCCTGTCCGCCCCCGGCGTGCCGATGGCCGAGGAGCGCTGGGCCGGCGCCATCGATACGGCCGGCAGCCATACGCTGGCCAACGTCTGCGCAGCGGTGCGTTACGGCGGTGCCGTGGCCGCCACCGGCCTGGCCCAGGGCCTGGATTTCCACACCACCATGCTGCCCTTCGTGCTGCGCAACCTGGCCCTCTACGGGGTGGACAGCGTCCGCGCGCCCCAGGCCCTGCGCCGGGAGGCATGGGCGCGCCTGGCCCGCGACCTGGACACGGGCCTGCTCGAATCCATGGTCACCGAGATTGGCCTGAAGGATGTCCTGCAGTGTGCCCCGCAGATCCTCGAAGGCCGCATCCGCGGCCGCATCGTGGTCAAGGTGGACGCCTGAGGGGCTGCACCCGCCCGGCTTCAGCCCACCGCCGCGACCCCCCTCCCCAAGGCGGCCGGTGGCTTTCCGGTTCGGGGGCAATCCCCGAACCATTTTTTCTTCCCGAATCAGGAGTACCTATGCCGCTGACAATTGCGGTGGCGCGAGAGCGCGCGCCCGGCGAAAGACGGGTCGCCCTGTCGCCCGAGAGCGCACGACGTTTCAAGGATCTCGGTGCCGAGCTGCGCATCGAGGCCGGGGCGGGCCTGAGCAGCCATTTCGTGGATGCGGACTACGCGGACGTGGCATCCGCCCACAGCCTGGAGGACACCTACGCGGGGGCCGACGTGATCCTGCGGGTCGGCCCGCCCTCTCTGGAGGAGATTGCGGCGATGCCCGTCGGCAGCGTGCTGATCGGCCTGATGCGGCCCTTCGAGCTGCCGGCCCGCCTGGACGCCCTCAACGGGCGGCGCATCACGGCCTTCGCCCTGGAGCTGCTGCCGCGCATCTCCCGGGCCCAGAGCATGGACGTGCTGTCTTCCCAGGGCGCCTGCGCCGGCTACCAGAGCGGCCTGATCGCGGCTGCGCGCTGTGCCAAGTTCTTCCCGATGCTGACGACGGCCTCGGGCACCGTCCGCCCGGCGCGGGTACTGGTGATCGGTGCCGGTGTGGCGGGCCTGCAGGCCATCGCCACCTGCCGCCGCCTCGGCGCCGCCGTGGAGGCCTACGACGTGCGCGCCGCGGCCCGCGAGCAGATCGAATCCCTGGGCGCCAAGTTCGTGGACACCGGGGTGCAGGCCGACGGCACCGGTGGCTATGCGCGGGACCTGAGCGCCGCCGAGAAACTGCAGCAGGCGGAGCGTCTGGCCCGCGCCGTGGCGGCGGCGGACGTGGTCATCACCACCGCGGCAGTGCCCGGCAAGGCCGCGCCAGTGATCGTCACCGAAGAGATGGTGGCGCAGATGCGGCATGGCGCCCTGATCGTCGACCTCGCCGCGGAAACCGGCGGCAACTGCGCCCTGACGCAGCCGGGCGAGCACGTGGACGTCGGCGGCGTGCATATCCACGGCCCGCTGCACCTGGCGTCGCGCATGCCGACCCATGCCTCCGACCTGTATGCCCGCAACCTCTACAACTTCCTGTCGCCCTGGGTCCGTGAAGGGCAGCTCGCCTTCGACAGATCCGACGAGATCCTCGCCGGAGCGCTGCTGTGCCGGGACGGCAGCACCGTCCATCCCCTGGTGAAACACGTTCTGGGAGAAGCCTGATGGACCCCGTACTGACGCTCTATATCTTCATGCTCGCCGCCGTGGCCGGCTTCGAGATCATTGCCCGGGTGCCGGTGATCCTGCACACCCCGCTGATGTCCGGCTCCAACTTCATCCACGGTGTGGTGGTGGTGGGGGCCATGATCGTGCTGGGCAGCGCCGACAGCGTGCTGGAAAAAGGCATCGGCTTCTTCGCGGTGGCCCTCGGCGCGGCCAATGCCGCCGGCGGCTATGTGGTCACCGAACGCATGCTGGCCATGTTCCGCAGCAAGGGGGAGGGGAAATGACGCTACCCGCATTCGTCCAGGGGGCGTGGTTCGCCGGTGCCCTGTTCTTCATCTTCGGCCTCAAGGGCATGAGTTCGCCGGCCTCCGCGCGGCGCGGCATCATCGTCGCCGGCTACGGCATGCTCACTGCCATTGCCGGCACCTTCCTGATCCCGGGCCTGCAGAACATCGGGCTGATCGCCATCGCCCTGGGGCTGGGCAGCGCGGTGGCCTGGCTGTCCGGGGCGCGGGTCAAGATGACCGACATGCCTCAGATGGTGGCGATCTACAACGGCATGGGCGGCGGCGCCGCGGCGGCCATCGCGGCCGTGGAGTTCGTCAAGGGCGACACCCACGACCTGGCGACCACCGCGCTGGCGGTGCTCGGCGCGCTGATCGGGGCGGTGTCCTTCACCGGGTCCTGCATCGCCTGGGCCAAGCTGCAGGGGGTCCTCAGGAAGGCCGTGCGCCTGCCCGCCCAGAACGCCCTCAATGTGCTGCTGGCCCTCGGCACCGTGGCGCTGGGGCTGGCCACGGTGGTGCTGGCGCCGGCCCGCCCCGAGCTGGTGTGCGCCTTCTTCGGCCTGGCGCTGATCCTGGGCCTGGTGGTCACGCTGCCGATCGGCGGCGCCGACATGCCGGTGGTGATCTCCCTGTTCAACGCCTTCACGGGGCTGGCGGTGGGTTTCGAGGGCTATGTGCTGGGCAACCCGGCGCTGATCATCGCCGGCATCGTGGTCGGCGCGGCCGGCACCCTGCTCACCCAGCTGATGGCCAAGGCCATGAACCGGCCGATCAGCAACATCCTCTTCGTGCCGATGGCGGCTGCCGGCGGCGGCGCGGCGGTGGAGGGCGAGCAGAAGGAGATCGGCGCCATGGATGTGGCGGCGCTGATGCGCTATGCCGACCGGGTCATCATCGTGCCTGGCTACGGCATGGCCGTGGCCCACGCCCAGCACAAGGTGTGGGAGATGACCGAGCTCCTCGAGGAGGCCGGGGTGGAGGTGAAGTTCGCCATCCACCCGGTGGCCGGCCGCATGCCGGGCCACATGAACGTGCTGCTGGCCGAGGCCGGTGTGCCCTACGACAAGATCTTCGACCTGGACGAGATCAACGGGGAATTCGCCCAGACCGACGTGGCCCTGGTGATCGGCGCCAATGACGTGGTCAATCCGGTGGCCCGCAGCGACAAATCCAGCCCCATCTACGGCATGCCCATCCTCAATGCCGACATGGCCCGCAATGTGATCGTGGTGAAACGCGGAAAAGGCTCCGGCTATTCCGGCGTGGAGAACGCCCTCTTCTATTCGGACAATTGCCAGATGCTGTATGGCGATGCGCAGCCGATGGCGGGCGAAATCATCCAGCACCTGAAGGCCATGGGCTGAGCCGGGATGGGTTGATCGTCTTTTCTCTCCGCTGTTGGTTTCGTGTGGTTGCGAACCTGCAGGTTTGGCCGGACAGGGAAGCCTGTCCGGCTTTTTTCTGGGCGGCTTTCCTTATTCCACTCGGGATCAGCCGGGAATTCGCCCCGGCCGCCTGACGCGAGCAGCCTGTAGGGGCGGCTTCAGTCGCCCGCGGACGCTGATCCAGCACCTGCGGGCGGCTGAAGCCGCCCCTACATGCGGAGCGAAGAAGTGAGTCGCCCGCCGGTGCTTCATTCAGTTCCGCCAGCCCGGAAGTGACGTCCCCGCACACCCGCACACCGCTCCTGCAGCCATTCCCGATGCTGCTGTGCACCGTCCGTCACGGATTTCCGTGCTTTCCGGGACGCCCGAACCTAACGGCTCTCCGTGATTGAGAGGGGGAGGGGGGCGGCCGAGAATTGAAGCATCGGGAATGGCCATTTGCCTCCAGGCGAATCGGCAATTCGCCCGACGTCAATTTAAAGTGGGGAAGGCAATTGAACACTATCAGGCACAAGATTGCGCACTGGACCCTGAAAAGGCCCTGGCTGTCGCTGCTGCTGGCATTGGCCGTGACTGCATTCTTTGCAGTGGGGGCGGCCCGGGTGGAGGTGAGGACCATTTTCTCCGACCTGTTTCCGGAGACCCATCCCTTTGTCCAGACATTCAGGGATCACGCCAATTTCGGCAATCCGCTCACCGTGACCATCATGCTCCAGCGTACCGACGGCAAGGACATCTTTGCCGCCGACACGATGGAAAAGATCTGGAACCTGTCCCGCGACATCGATCTGACGCCGGGTGTGGACCATGACCAGGTGGTCTCCATCGCCACCGAGAAGGCCCGCTACACGGTGCTCACGGCGGACGGGATCTTCTCCAATCCGGTGATGGACGATCACCCGCCGGCGACGCCGGAGGAGCTGGAGGAGGTGCGCCGTCGCATCGGCGAGTCGCCGGCGGTGCGGTCCTTCCTGGTCTCGGGTGACCAGACGGCGGCCGTCATCAATGCCACCTTCATCGAGCGCCTGGTGGATTACCGCCAGGTCTTCGAGGCGGTGCAGGCGCTGAGCAGCAAGTACTCCGACGGCCAGCACCGCATCCACGTGGCCGGCTGGCCGATGCTCACCGGCTGGATCTACCACTTCGGTGAGGACACCCCGAAGATCTTCGCGGTGACCCTGGGGCTGATGTTCGTGTTCCTGTTTGCCGCCATGCGCAACCTGGCGGGAGTCGTCACCCCGCTGGTGGTGAGCCTGGTGTCGGCGGTGTGGGGCTTCGGCTTCGTGGGCTGGATCCACCAGCCGGTCGAGCCGCTGCTGATGGTCGTGCCCCTGCTGCTGATCGCCCGCTCCTTCAGCCACTGCGTGCAGGCCACCGAGCGCTATTACGAGATCCTGCTGGAGGTGGGAGATCGTCGCAAGGCAGCCGAGATGTCTCTGGCGATGATGTTCGCACCGGGCACCCTGGGCATCTTCACCGACGTGTGCGGGCTGCTGCTGGTGGGCATCGCCCCCATCCCGGCGATGGAGCGCTTCGCCTTGTTCACCGGCTTCTGGGCCATGTGCCTGGTGCCCACCAGCGTGCTGCTGACGCCGGTGATCCTCAGCCTGCTGCCGGCGCCGGGCAACCTGCGCAGCCTGGTGGGCGAGGGCGGTGGCGGGCAGAAGGCCGGCCTGGTGCAGCGTGGCCTGCACGGGCTGCTCTCCGCGGCGGGCTGGCTCAGCACCGGCGGGCGGGCCCGCTTCACCGCCGCCGCCTTCCTGGCGATGACCGGCTACTCGATCTGGATGATGTTCCAGCTGCAGGTGGGCAATCCGGTGGAGGGCAGCAACCTGCTGCGCCACGACGCGGAGTTCAATACGGCGGTCCGCCAGATCAACCGGAACTTCCCGGGGAGCATGACCCTGGAGGTGGTCTTCGAGGGCAAGGAAGGGCGCATCGTGCGCCAGTCGGACACCCTGCAGACCATGCAGCAACTGCAGCGCTGCCTGGAGGGCAAGGCGCATCCGCCGCGCGCCACCTTGTCTTTCGCCGACTACGCGCCGGAGGCCAACCGCCTGTTCAACGGCGGTCACCCGAAATGGCTGCCGCTGGACCGCAACGATGCCGCCGCCTCGGCCGCTTCCGGCGCGCTGATGCTTGGCTCCAGCCCCAACGCCTACCTGCACATCGCCGACTTCCAGCAGAAGAACGCCACCGTGTCGCTGTGGTATTCGGACAACCGGCAGGCCACCGTGGATGCCGCCCTGGCGGATGCGCGCAGCTGCATCGGCGAGGTGGGGGAGGACCACAAGACCTTCCGCATCCGCCTTGCCACCGGCTCCATCGCCTTGCAGCAGTCGGTCAATGAAACGGTGGACCTGTACCAGTGGTACATCCTGGCCGGCCTCAACCTGGCCATCGGCATCGGCTGCAGCCTGGCCTACCGTTCGGTGGCCGCGGCGCTGATCCTGCTGCTGCCGGTGAACCTGGCCAACGCCATGCTTACCGCCTTCATGGCCTTCTTCGGCATGGGGCTGGACGTGAACAGCCTGCCGATCCTGGCTATCGGCATCGGCGTGGGCATCGACTACGGCATCTACCTGCTGAGCCGCATCTGCGAGGAGTTCAAGGACGCCCAGCACTACGGCAAGGCCATCCAGGCGGCGCTGACCACCTGCGGCAAGGCGATCCTCTTCACCGCCGTGCTGATGACCATCGGCATTGCGCCCTGGTACTTCCTGTCCGAGCTGAAGTTCCTCGCCGACATGGGCCTGCTGCTGGTCATCGTGATGTCCATCAATACGGTGCTGGCCCTGGTGCTGGTGCCCCTGCTGATCTACCTCTTCAAGCCCCGCTTCGTATCCGCGGAGCACCACTTCCTGTCCGAGTCGGTGGATGGCTGGCTCGACACCCACCGGCTCGAACAGAAGACCCAGTCCTGAGCCCCCGCTGCGCAATCCACAAGAACTTCCAGGAGACGAGACATGCATCTGCTCAAGTACGACTTCAATTACAGCCGCCGGGCCTTCCTGGCCAAGGCCGGCACCCTGGCCGGTGCCGGCGTGCTGGCCCCCCTGTGGCCGCTGATCGCCCGCGGCGCCGACATCGGCAAGGCCTACCCGGACGAGCTGATATCCATCGAGGCCTGGACCAAGGGCAAGATCAAGACCGGCGACGTGATCACCGCCGCCAACGTGGACGTGGTGAAGGACCTGCTCACCCCCATCGCCTACCGCCAGATCAAGGAGATGGGGCGGCGCATCCGCATCGTGGCGACCACCCGCGACGTGTCGCGGCTGTTTCCCCACGATTACTTCGAGGCCACCCTGCGCAATGCCGGCAAGGCCAGCTTCGGTGCCGACGGCAATGTGTATGCCCCCAACGGCGAACGCTGGATCGGCGGCAACCCCTTCCCGGACGCGAAGACCCCGGTCGAGGCCTATGCCAACCTGACCCTCAGCTGGGGCCGTCACAACAACGCGGTGTACGCGGTGAAGGATTGGGACATCGGGCCCGACGGCAAGGTGAACTACCAGTACGACTTTGTGTGGTTCGAGGAGAACACCTGCGGCCGCCTCGGCCCAGGCGGTGCCTTCGGCGCCTACACGGGCGATGGGCACAAGGACAAGCTGCGCTACCAGACCGTGATGTTCACCGGCCCCTCGGACGTGCGCGGCACCGCCTACCTCAACACCTGGTACTACGACCAGCGCAAGTTCCCCGAGCTGGTGGGCTATGTGCCGGCCTTCAAGCGGGTGCGCAAGTTTCCCACCAACCAGCGCTTCGAGCCCCTGGCGCCGGGTCTCACCTTCTATTTGTCCGATGCCTGGGCGGCGGGCGATCCGATGCTGATCTGGGGCAACTACAAGCTGGTGGAGCGGCGCCCGATGCTCGGCGCGGTGTCCCACAACCAGGTGGACGACCCCAACTGGGAGCTGGCCACCCATGGCGGCCCGGAGGGCAAGACCTTCTTCGAGTACGACGTGGAGCTGATCCCCGAATGCCTGGTGGTCGATGCGGAGCCGGTGGGCTTCCCGCGTGCCCCCCTGGGCCGCAAACGGGCGTGGATCGACGCCCGCAACATGATGTACATCGGCTACCACACCTACGACCGGCGCGGCGAGCTGTTCAAGAGCTTCGAGCCGGCCTACGGCCTGTACGAGAAGAAGGGCGTCAAGGATCTCACCGGCAAGCACACCACCTGGTCGTGGACCTCGGTGATGACCCACGACATCCAGAACAACCGCATGTCCCGCTTCGTGCAGGCCAAGCAGATCGCCGGCGGCTACAAGTCCGCCCGCAATGTGGAGGGCATGTACGAGAAGTACCTCACCGAACAGGCCCTTGGCCGCATGGGGGCCTGAGGTGCGGCGCCCGGCATGTTTGCGCACCCTGGCCCTGGTGGCTGCCACGCTGCTGGCCGGCGGGGTGGGGGCCGCAGAGGCGCAGGACCCGCAGGTGAAGATCCGCGGCACGCCCCACGACTTCCTGTACGGCATGAGCTTCGAGGGCCGCGCCGGCACCGCCGTGGGCGACCACGGCCTGGTCCTGGCGACCCGGGACGGCGGCCAGACCTGGACGCGCCAGCCGGCGGTGGCCGGCGGACTCGGCCTGCTGACGGTGAGCCGCAGCCAGGGGCGCTGCCTGGCGGGAGGGCAGCAGGGCGCCATCCTGCGCTCGGACGATTGCCTCCACTGGGAATCCCTCAAGCCCGTCACTGATGCCCGCATCCTCGGCATGCACATGAACGCGCGGGGCGTCGCCTACGCCGTGGGGGGCTTCGGCACGGTGCTGCGCTCCGGCGACTGGGGGCGAACCTGGGAAGTGCTGGCCATCGACTGGAAGGCGGTGCTCGGCACCGACGCCGAGCCGCACCTCTATGGGGTGAAGGTGGATGACGACGGCGCGGCCACCCTGGCCGGCGAGTTCGAGCTGGTACTGCGCAGCCAGGACGGGGGCGCCCGCTGGCAGGTCCTGCACCGCGGCGAGCGTGCCTTGTCGGCCCTGGCGACGGGGCCCGGCGGCCGCCTCTACGCGGTCGGCCAGGAGGGCCTGGTGCTGCGCTCCCAGGATGACGGCCGCACATGGGCCGCCGTGGACACCGGCTCCCACGCCGTGCTCACCGACGTGTGGGCCAGCCCCGACGGGGCGCTGGTGGTGGCCGTGGGGGTGCGCACGGTGCTGGTCAGCCGTGATGGCGGGAGCAGCTTCGCGCCCGCTGCGGCAGCGGCCCTGCGCCAGGGCATCCATTCCACGGTGCACGGGATCCAGGACGGGTCTGGCGGATCCGGCGCCCATGCGGTGCTCATCGGCGGCAGCGCCGGTGCGGTGACCCAACTCCGTTTCTAGAGCCCCGTTTCCAAAGCGGCGTTTCCAAAGCTCATTTCCAGCTCAATCAAGTGCTTGGAGGAGGACAGAACAATGAATACGTTTCGAATCTGCGGTATCGCGTCGGTGGGCTTGCTGACCTCGATGCATCCGGCGCTGGCGGCCGACTGGACGGTGTCCGGCCTGTTGCGGGAGGAGATCGCGGTGAAGCTGGGCAACGGCCAGAATCCGCTCAATCACGCCGGCAATGTCTACAACGGCGTGGCGGTGCCGAACACCGGGCTGGGCCCCTTCCTGGCACCGGGCGCTGCGCCGGCCACCCTGACCCGGCCGGCTTCCCAGGCCAAGGGCAGTGACCTGAACATGCTGGCGACCCGGGTCGAGCTGAACCTGGACGGCCAGCTCGACGACAACTGGGCGGCCCATTTCAAGCTGCGCGGTTTCACCGACCAGATCGGCCGCGTCGAGAGCGCCTTCAAGAACCAGAACCTGTACGAGCAGAGCTATGGCGGCAACCGCTATGGGGCCGGGCTGGGCGTGGCCGGCAAGGACTGGATGCTGGATCTGCCGCTGGCCTACCTGGACTACAACAAGGGCCCCCTGTGGCTGCGCATGGGCAACCAGCAGATCGCCTGGGGCGAAGCCGTGTTCTTCCGTGTGGCGGATGTGGCGAACGGGCTCGATCTGCGCCGCCACAGCCTGTTCGACGTGGCGGCCGAGGAGTTCTCGGACAAGCGCGTGTCGTCGCCGGCGATCCGCGGCAGCTACCGGGTGGGGGAGCAGCTCCAGGTGGAGGGCTTCGTGCAGCAGTTCAGCCCGTCCGTGCTGCCCGGCGCGACCTCGCCCTACAACCCGATTCCGGCCCAGTTCGTGATCGACCAGAAGACGGGCTACGACAAGGCCCGGGGCGACATCAACCTGGGGTTGCGCCTGCAGGCCAAGGTGGACGACGTGGGCATCCAGGCCTTCGCGGTGCGCCGGACCAATCCGGACGGGGTGTATCGCTGGACCGAGGCCAAGGGGGCGGGGGCGATTGCCGGCACGCCCTTCTCGGCGATGCCGGCGCGATAGATGCGCTGGCCGAGCTCGACCAGGTCCTTGTGCTCGGCGGCGGCCGGCTTCAGGGCCTGCGCCGAGAAATACGCGGCCACGTTGCGGATG
>WBTZ01000219.1 GCA_009026175.1 Zoogloea sp.
CTTCGCGCCTCGAACCGCTGACAGACCTTTGATCAACGTCCGCGGGCGACTGAAGTCGCCCCTACAGAGCCCCCATCACCCGACAACAAACCTACCAAGGATGGTGACGGGGATAACAGTATCTACACCCCTACAATGCGGTTTCAGCCTCACCCCTGTGTCCAGACCCCATGCTGCAGATCCACGTCGCCGACCACATCGCCACCCTGACCCTCGATCGCGAACAGCGCCGCAACGCGCTCTGTGAAGAGATGGTCCAGTCCTTTGCCGCCGCGCTCGAATCGTTCCGTACGGCTGGCGTACGCTGCGTGGTGTTGCGGGCCCGGCCGGGCTGCAAGGTCTGGTCGTCCGGCCACGACATCGAGGAGCTGCCCGCCGCCGGCCTCGATCCCCTGGCCTGGCGCGATCCCCTGCGCAAGCTGGTGCGCGAGATCGAGACCTTTCCTGCGCCGGTCATCGCCATGATCGAAGGCAGCGTATGGGGCGGGGCCTGCGAAACCGTGTTTGCCTGCGACCTGATCGTGGCCGCCCGCGACGCCACCTTCGCTGCCACGCCGGCCAGGCTCAACGTGCCCTACAACGTGGGTGGCCTGCTCACCTTCCTGAACGCCGCCAACCTGCGCCTGGCCAAGGAGATGCTGTTCACCGCCGCGCCTATCTCCGCCGAGCGCCTGTGCAGCCTGGGCATCCTCAACCAGGTGGTCGACGCCGCCGAGCTGGAGGAGGCCACCTACACCATGGCCCGCCGCATCGCCGGCAACGCGCCCTTGTCCATTTCGGTGATGAAGGAGCAGCTGCGCATCCTGGCCGGCGCTCACACCATGTCCCCGGAAGACTTCGAACGCATCCAGGGCCTGCGCCGGGTGGTGTACAACAGCCAGGACTACGCCGAAGGCATCCGCGCCTTCAAGGAAAAGCGTACGCCCGAGTTCAAGGGCGAATAGGGCGGACAAGGGAGAATCGTTGATGGCCAGCATCGCACTCTTCACCGGTGACATCCGTCCGCTCCCCGAGACCGGGCGCCCCACCGGCATGTACAAGACGCCGGTGGTCCGGCCCGTCGCCTTGGGCCCCGAGGGCTTCGCCGGTGACCAGCAGGCCGACCGGCGCGTCCACGGCGGCCCGGACAAGGCCGTCCACCTCTACCCGGCGCGTCACTACGCGCGGCTTGCCGCCCGCTTCCCGGAGGCGGCCGCGCAGCTGGTGCCCGGCTCCCTCGGCGAGAACCTGTCCACCCCCGACCTGGATGAAGGCGATGTGCGCATCGGCGACCTGTGGCAACTGGGCAACGCCCTGCTGCAGGTCAGCCAGCCCCGCAACCCGTGCTGGAAGATCGACGAGCGTTTCGCTGCCGAGGGCATGGCCGGCTTCATCGCCGAACATCTCCTGACCGGTTGGTACTGGCGTGTGGTGCAGCCCGGCTATGTGTCGCCGGGGGATACCCTGGACCTGCTGCACGCCGCAGCGGACACCCCGACCCTGCGGGAAGCCCAGCTGCTGTGGCAGGCCCACCGGCCCGCCGTGGCCGATCTTGAACGCCTTGCCAAGCTGCCCGGCCTGGCCAGTGCCTGGCGGGACAAGATCGTGCAACGCCTGAGCTGGCTGAAGAAGTCCGCCTGAGCTGAAGGTCAGGCCCGGCGCTGCGCCAGCCAGATCGAGTGGAAGCCGCAGGCCGGGTCCTCCGGCACGAAGTCGCGCACCTCAAAGCCGTGGGCGTCGAGCAGGCGCCGGTATTCCTCCGGGGCCAGGCTGGCATGGAACAGCGGCTCACCCTCGAATTCGCCGATCGCCTCGCCGTCGGCGGGGCCGCTGGTGAACATCAGCATCGCTCCCGGCGCCGTGTGCGCCGCAAAGACCCCGAACATCGCCCGCTGATCGTCCTGGCACAGGTGAAAGAAGCTGTCCCAGGCAAGCAGGCCATCAAACCTGCGTCCGAGGGCAAGACCGCGCATGTCGCTCCTGACCCACTCCTGGTCGGGCAGCAGGGTCGTGGCATGCGCCAGCATGGCCGCCGAACTGTCGACTCCGGTGATCGCACAACCCCGCTGCGCGAGCCACCGCGCCATCGGCTGACCCGTGCCACACCCCAGATCCAGCACACGGCCTCCGTCGGGCAGCCCGGCCGTGAAGCGCTCGAGCCAGGCCTCCTCCAGCGAGGCGAGGGGGTTGCGCCGCCGATGCCAGGCATCGGCGTGGCGTTCGTAGAGCGGAACGATGGTGGTGGCGAGGGGCTTGGGCATGGCGGCGAACCTGGGGTGGATGCCCAAGCCTAGCCGGAATCCGGACGGGCCGTCCGGATTCCGTACGCAAGCGTGCCGCGCGGGCAGCGCAGGCGTTCCGGTTTTCCCTTGTCGGCCAAGGGCTTGCCCATCGCATGATGCGGATTCCCGGATGGCATGTCCCGTGCTCTGTGGGATGGGCGCCCTCGTGTTGGCGGGGGGCGCATTTCATCCAACGATAGGAGACAGTACCCATGAAGGCACTTGTTTACGGCGGTCCGGGCAAGAAGACGCTCGAAGAGCGGCCCAAGCCCCAGCTGAAGGACGCGACCGATGCGCTCGTCCGGATCACCAGGACCACCATCTGCGGCACCGACCTGCACATCCTCAAGGGTGATGTGCCGACGGTCGCGCCGGGCACCGTGCTGGGCCACGAGGGCGTTGGCATCATCGAATCGGTGGGCGCCGGGGTGACCACCTTCAAGCCCGGCGACCGGGTCCTGATCTCCTGCATCACCAGCTGCGGCAAGTGCGAATTCTGCCGCAAGGGCATGTATTCCCACTGCACGACCGGCGGCTGGCAACTGGGCCACATGATCGATGGCACCCAGGCCGAGTACGTGCGTGTGCCCTACGCCGACACCAGCCTCTACCCGATTCCCGCCGGGGCCGACGAAGAAGCGCTGGTGATGCTCAGCGACATCCTGCCCACCGGCTTCGAATGCGGCGTGCTCAACGGCAAGGTCCAGCCCGGCAGCACCGTGGCCATCGTCGGCGCCGGCCCGGTCGGCCTGGCGGCGCTGCTGACGGCGCAGTTCTACTCGCCAGCGCGCATCATCGTGGTGGACCTGGACGACAACCGCCTCGACGTGGCGCATCGCTTTGGCGCAACCGATGTGGTGAACAGCGCCGACGGGCGCGCCGCCGAAGTGGTCATGACGCTGACCGAAGGCCGGGGCGTGGATACGGCCATTGAGGCCGTCGGTATTCCCGCCACCTTTGCGGTGTGCGAGAGCATCGTGGCGGCGGGGGGGACCATCGCCAACGTGGGTGTGCATGGCGCCAAGGTGGATCTGCACCTGGAAACCCTGTGGGCCCACAACATCTCCATCACCACCCGGCTGGTGGATACCTCCACCACCGGCATGCTGCTGAAGACCGTGCAGGCACAGAAGCTCGACCCGTCCCTGCTGATCACCCACCGCTTCACCCTCGACCAGGCCCTGGATGCCTATGAGACCTTTGCCAGCGCGGCCAAGAGCAAGGCCCTGAAGGTCATCATCTCGGCCTGAGCACCGCCGCCGAAGCCAGGACGGCCCCGCCCGGATGTCCGGGCGGGGCCGTTCCTGCGTCCTGGGTCAGAACGAGTGGCTGATCCCGAAATCCAGGCCCGTGGTGCCGTAGCCGCCGGCGGGGGAGCCGGTGCCCCCCGAATCCACCGCGCTGCGCGCCGGGCTGGGCTGGATCGAACAGATGCCGTTGGCGCTGTTGTTGATCTTCGCCACGTCCGCGTAGACATAGGTGCTGCGCCCGGAGAGGTAGTACACCCCGCCGATGCCCCACTTGCGGCAACTGGCGTCCAGGGACGTCTTGTCCTCCAGGGCCACGTAGGACGCGCGGACCCTGGCCTGTTCGCCGAGCACCGGCGCCGACAGGCCGAGCATCCAGCTGCGGTGGTTCAACAAGGCGCTGTAGGTGGCAAAGCTGCCATCGAAGATGTCCTTGTAGTTGTCGGTCTTGATGCTCTCCCAATAGCCGTGCAGCTTGATCGGGCCGAAGTCATAGGCAGCCCCGGCGACCAGGATGTTGAGCTTGTGCTCCTCGCTGCCCTTGGCCTGGAGCTGCTCCAGGTCCAGGGTCAGGTCCAGCCCGCCCTTCGAGTAGGACGGGATGAAGGCCCACAGGCGCCCATCACCCCGGTTGCCCGGGCTCTCCTGGCCCACCAGGCTGGTGGTGTAGGCGGCCAGGAAGGACAGGCCGTTCCAGCTCGGCGAGATATAGGCCACCGCGTTGTCGGCCCGGGTGCCGTGCACCTGGAGGGAGGCCATGTTGGCCACCGTGCCGTTGCCGAAGGGGTCGTACTTGCCGGCCACGCTGTAGCGGCCGCCGTCGATCCGGCCCAGCACCACGGTGCCGAGCCCGCCCGACAGGCCGACGAAGGACTTGCGGCGGAACACGCTGTTGCCCTGAGCATCGCTGAGGGTCGATTTGCCGTCGTCGATGGAGAAGCCCGCTTCCAACTGGAAGAGGGCGGTGATGCCGTTGCGCAGGTCGCGGCTGCCCTTGAAGCCCAGCCGGCTCTCCGACTCGATGCCGCTGGTGAGCTCCGACTTGTGGCCCGCAAAGCGGCTGCCGGCCTGGGCGGCATAGGCGCCGTTGTCCCCGCTGCGGCTCAGCAGGCCGCCGTCCAGGGTGCCGTAGATGGACAGCGTGCCCGCCTCGCCATCGACGAGGGTGAAGCCGCCCTCGGCGCTGGCCGGTGTGCTCGCGAAGCTGGCGAGCAGCAGTGCCCCTGCGCAGAGGGGCGCATTGATGGTGTGGTTCATTGGGGGATCCTGGTGGAGGAGGGCCGGCGCCGGGCCGGCCCGACCTGCTTAGTCGAAATGGATGACGGGCTTGATGATGCCGTCGGCCTTGGTGGTCATCATGTCCAGAGCCTTCTCGATCTCCGAGAACTTGAAGTGATGCGTCGTCAGGCGCGTCGGGTCCACACGGCCCGCCTCGATGAGGCGCATCAGGCGGCCCATGCGCTCGCTGCCACCGGGGCAGAGCAGGGTGGTGATGGTCTTCTCGCCCATTCCCACGCCCCACTCCAGGCGCGGGATCTTGATGTAGTCGCCGTGGCCGAAGTAGCCGATGTTGGAGATCACGCCGCCCGCGCGGGTCGCCTTGACGCAGTTCTCGAAGGTCGGCTGGGAGCCCAGCGCATCCATGGCCGCATCCGCCCCGTGGCCGCCGGTGAGGCGCATGATCTCGGCGATCGGGTCCTGCTCCTTGAAGTTGATCGTCACGTCGGCCCCGTAATAGCGGGCCAGTTCCAGGCGCGAAGGCACGCAGTCGACGGCAATCACCAGGCCCGCCCCGAGCAGGCGCGTCCCGGCGATCGCCATCAGGCCGACCGGCCCCATGCCGAACACCACCCCCGAACCGCCCAGGGGAATGCGCGCGTTCTCGGCACCCTTGAAGCCGGTGGACATCATGTCGGTGGTGTAGCACGCGGCTTCGTCCGAAACGCCATCGGGGATCAGGGCCAGGTTGGACTCGGCATCATTGACGTGGAAATACTCCGCCATGTTGCCGTCCTTCTGGGTGGTGAACTTGTAGCCACCCAGCATCACCTTGCATTGGGAGGTGAAGCCGCGCTGGCAGTTCTCGCACTTGAAACAGGGCGTGATCGCATTGACCGCCACCCGCTGCCCGACCCGGAAGCCCTCCACCGCGCTGCCCAGCGCGTGGATGACCCCCACCGCCTCGTGGCCCAGCACCCTGTCCTTCAACTCGCCCAGGCCACCCTCGATGGTGTGGCAATCGGACGTGCACACCATCGCGACGGTCGTCCGCACCACCGCGTCATTCGGGCCGGGTACGGGGATCGGGCGCTCCAGTACGGCCACATCATGCAGGCCCCGCATCACGAGCGCCTTCATCAAACCTGCCATCTCTTCCTCCTTCCATGGATACGTCATTTACGGAATCTGCCCAGAGCGGGTGTCCCGTGTTCTTAATTGCGGGCAATCCGCTTTCCACCCTCCGGACGGAAAGCGCAACGCTCAGTGCAAACGACGTGCCAAGGGCATGGGAAAAAGGACTAATGCAGGGTATTCAGGGGCTTGCAGAAATTGCCGGGTGGATATGTTTATTGGGTTTCCTGGATTCCATCCGGATTTGCTACGCGTGCGTAGGGTGGGGG
>WBTZ01000022.1 GCA_009026175.1 Zoogloea sp.
CCCCATGCCCCTGCGCCGGCGGCGTCTCATGCCCGTGCTCAGGCTCCGGCCGAAAGGGTGCTGCCGCAGGTCGGGAGTGAGGCGCCTCCCCGGCTGACCAGCGAGAGTTCCCGGGATGCGTCGGTGCCGGCCGTCGCCAGCGGCAGCGCCACAGGCGTACCGGTGGCTTCGGCGGCAAGCGCCCCGGTGGCGGTGAGCACGGCCGGTGCTGCCGGGGCGGCGCCGGCCTACGCGCCGCCCAGCTTCGGTGCCAGCTATCTGCACAACCCCAAGCCTTCCTACCCCCTGATGGCGCGCCGGCGCGGTCTGCAGGGCCTGGTCCGGCTGGACGTGAAGGTCAATGCGGACGGCATTCCCACGGCGGTCAGGGTCAAGGACAGCTCGGGGCACGAAGCCCTGGACGAGGCCGCGCTGACGGCTGTTTGGCACTGGCGCTTTGCGCCGGCACGCCGTGGTGGCGAGGCGGTGGAGGGGAGCGTGGTGGTCCCCGTGCGATTCAATCTCGACGGCGAGGCCGCGAGCTGAGCGGAGGCCCTGCCTCCCGAAATGATCCTGGAGGGTCGAATGTCCGTACATCTGTGGCTGGGCTTCCTGGCTGCCACCCTTGTTGTCGCCCTGTCGCCTGGCCCTGGGGCTGTGCTGAGCATGAGCGTTGGTCTGCGCCATGGATACTGGCATGCGCTGCGCGGGATTCTCGGCCTGCAGACCGCCCTGGTGCTGCAGTTGGCGCTGGTGTTTGCCGGGCTGGGAGCCCTGCTCGCCGCCTCGGAGAACGCCTTCGTCCTCCTCAAGCTCGCGGGCGCCGCTTACCTGGTGTGGCTGGGCATCCAGAAATGGCGCGCGCCGGCCGTGCCGGAGGGGGAGGGGCTGGCCGACGTTCCGGCGCCCGGGGGTTTCTACCGGCAGGGGGTTCTGGTGAACCTCGGGAATCCCAAGGCGATCGTCTTCATCGCCGCGCTGGTTCCCCAGTTCATCGATGCCTCTGCGCCCCGGCTGCTTCAGTTCGTGGTCATGGTGGCGACCATGTGCAGCATCGACATCCTCGTGATGTCGGGCTATGCGGTGTTGGCCAGCCGCTTCCGCCGGGTGGCGGGCAGCGCGCGCGCCGTGCGCCTGCAGAACCGGGTCTTCGGCGGATTGTTCGTCAGTGCGGGCCTGCTGCTGGCGGGGACATCGCGGAGCTGAGCGGGCCGGGGGGGCGTCACGCCCCTTCGAGTTCGGCGAGCCTTTCGTCGTCGAAGCCGAGCTCGGTCCCGGCCAGCTCCGCCCAGTCGATCCAGTCCGGTGTCACCCCGTCGCGCAGGCGGCGGCCGGTCGCCAGGAGGATGGCTAGCAGGCGGGGGGTGTCGGGAAGACGGGCGGCCAGCCGTGGGTCATGGTGGGCGCGGATCGCCTCGGCCACATCCTGCGGAAGCTTCCAGTTGCGGGCAACCAGTGCGCCTGCCGCGGCGTGATCCGAACCGCTGAGGGCATCCAGGGCGCGGACCCCGGCTTCCATTGAGCTGCCCTGATTTCTGAGGGCTGCGGCCAGTTCGGGGCTGCGGCGCAACAGCACCGCGATGCCTGCATCCTGCATCAGCGCCGCCAGATAGGCGAGGTCCGACAGGGCCTTGGCCGGGGACTGGCGGCAGGCGGCGTAGGTGAACGCCGCCGCGTGGGCGCTGGCCGACCAGACCGCTTCAATCACCTCCGCGTCCAGCCCGGCGCATTGGCTGCGCAGCGCGGTGCTGGCGGCGGTGGCCAGGGTCCGGGTGCGGCCGAGCATGGTGATCGCCTCCTGCGCCGAGCGCGGTGCCGAGCGGGGCCGGAAGACCGGCGAGTTGGCCACCCTCAGCAAGGCGCCCGTGATCGCCGGATCCTGGCTCACCGCGGCAGCGAGCTCGCGGGGCCCGGCGTCTTCATTGGCAGCAGCGGCCTGGAGACGGATAAACCCGGGTCCCGGGGCCGGCAGGACGACCCCGCTGGCGAGCACTGCTTCTATAAGTTGGTCCTTGTCCAATCGGGCTTCTCCCTGACGGTGTTCTTGGTTCCGCGTGTCATTACAGCACAGGCGGCCAGGATATATTTGTAAATAGTGTTTGACAGGGGTTTTGAGCGTGCCTATAATGCGCGCTTCTCGCTTGGAGGGGTTCCCGAGCGGTCAAAGGGATCAGACTGTAAATCTGACGGCACTGCCTTCGAAGGTTCGAATCCTTCCCCCTCCACCAACGGTTTTATGCTGTTGCTCCATGTTTGTGTTTAGGCATGAAGTGGTGATTGTGAGTCGTGCGTTGTAATGCGGGTGTAGCTCAATGGTAGAGCAGAAGCCTTCCAAGCTTATGACGAGGGTTCGATTCCCTTCACCCGCTCCAGGTTGAGTGTGTGGAAGCTCATGTAGCTCAGTGGCAGAGCACTCCCTTGGTAAGGGAGAGGTCGGCAGTTCAATCCTGCCCATGAGCACCATCCTTCCGGGTGCTGCAGCCTTAATTGGTTTCCGATTTCCTGATTTTTTTGCGGGGTTGATGATATGGCTAAGGAAAAGTTCGAGCGGAAAAAGCCGCACGTAAACGTTGGCACGATTGGTCACGTTGACCACGGCAAGACCACCCTGACGGCTGCGATCACCACCGTGCTGTCGCGCAAGTTTGGCGGCGAGGCGAAGGCCTACGACCAGATCGACGCGGCGCCGGAAGAGAAGGCTCGTGGTATCACCATCAACACCGCTCACGTCGAGTACGAAACCGAAGGTCGTCACTACGCTCACGTTGACTGTCCGGGTCACGCGGACTACGTGAAGAACATGATTACCGGTGCTGCGCAGATGGACGGCGCGATCCTGGTGTGTTCGGCCGCTGACGGCCCGATGCCGCAGACCCGCGAGCACATCCTGCTGGCCCGTCAGGTGGGCGTGCCCTTCATCATCGTCTATCTGAACAAGTGCGACATGGTGGACGACGAAGAGCTGCTCGAGCTGGTCGAAATGGAAGTGCGCGAGCTCCTCTCCAAGTACGACTTCCCGGGCGACGACGTGCCCATCATCAAGGGTTCCGCGCTGAAGGCGCTGGAAGGCGACCAGTCCGACATCGGCGAGCCGTCGATCTTCCGCCTGGCCGATGCGCTGGACTCCTACATTCCGACCCCGGAGCGTGCGATCGACCTGCCCTTCCTGCTGCCGATCGAAGACGTGTTCTCGATCTCCGGCCGCGGCACCGTGGTGACCGGTCGTGTCGAGCGCGGCATCGTGAAGGTTGGTGAGGAAATCGAAATCGTCGGTATCAAGCCGACCGTGAAGACCACCTGCACCGGCGTGGAAATGTTCCGCAAGCTGCTGGACCAGGGCCAGGCTGGCGACAACGTGGGCGTGCTGCTGCGCGGCACCAAGCGTGAAGACGTCGAGCGCGGCCAGGTGCTGTGCAAGCCGGGTTCCATCAAGCCGCACACCCACTTCACCGGTGAAGTGTACGTGCTGTCGAAGGAAGAAGGCGGCCGTCACACCCCGTTCTTCAACAACTACCGTCCGCAGTTCTACTTCCGTACGACTGACGTGACCGGTTCCATCTCCCTGCCGGAAGGCACCGAGATGGTGATGCCTGGCGACAACATCTCCATGACGGTGAAGCTGATTGCTCCGATCGCCATGGAAGAAGGCCTGCGCTTCGCGATCCGCGAAGGTGGCCGTACCGTTGGCGCCGGTGTGGTGGCCAAGGTTATCGAGTAATACTCGATCGTTGTGCTCGAGGCGCTTCGCCCCCGCGGGGCGTCTCGTAGTCTCTGCTGCAGGGGTATAGCTCAACTGGCAGAGCGTCGGTCTCCAAAACCGAAGGTTGGGGGTTCGATTCCCTCTGCCCCTGCCATAGTTTCAATCGGACTTTCGTTCCAATGGCCGACAAAATCAAGTTCGCGCTGGCACTGGTTCTACTGGTGGCCGGCGTTGTGGGCTTCTATCTGCTCTCCGAGCAGGCAATGGTACTTCGTGTCCTGTCTGTTCTCGCAGGTGTTGCCCTGTGCGCTTCTGTGGCCTGGAAAACCGAGCCTGGTCAGCGCTTTGGCATTTTTGCCAAGGAAACCGTAGCAGAAACCAAGAAAGTCGCCTGGCCCTCGCGCAAGGAAACGTTCCAGACCACCGGAATCGTCTTTGCCTTCGTGGTCATCATGGCCGTTTTTCTGTGGGTTACGGACAAGACGCTCGAATGGGCGCTTTATGACCTGATTCTGGGCTGGAAAAAATCATGAGCAAGCGTTGGTACGTGGTACACGCCTACTCCGGCTTCGAGAAGTCGGTTCAGCGCGCGCTCGTCGAGCGTATTGCCCGCGCTGGCATGCAGGACTTCTTCGGTCAGATCCTCGTTCCTGTCGAGGAAGTGGTCGAAATGAAGAACGGCCAGAAGAGCATCTCCGAGCGCAAGTTCTTCCCCGGCTACGTGCTGGTGGAAATGGAGATGAACGACGACAGCTGGCACCTGATCAAGTCCACGCCGAAGGTCACCGGCTTCGTGGGCGGTACGGCCAACAAGCCGACCCCGATCTCCGAGAAGGAGGTCGAGAAGATCATGCAGCAGATGCAGGAAGGGGTGGATAAGCCCCGTCCCAAGGTGCTGTTCGAAGTGGGCGAGATGGTCCGGGTCAAGGAAGGTCCGTTTACCGATTTCAATGGTTCCGTCGAAGACGTGAACTACGAGAAGAGCAAGATCCGTGTGTCCGTGACCATTTTTGGTCGCGCAACGCCGGTCGAACTGGATTTCGGTCAGGTCGAAAAAACCTGATCAGCGTGGGGCGCCTCTCCGGAGGTGCCCCGTTTTGCGCCCGCAAGGGCAAGAGGAGCGCGGCATTCGCCGTGCGCTAATACTCAAGAAGGAGTTGCCTGATGGCAAAGAAGATCATTGGCTACATCAAGCTGCAGGTTCCTGCAGGCAAAGCCAACCCCAGCCCCCCCATTGGTCCCGCCCTCGGTCAGCGCGGCCTCAACATCATGGAGTTCTGCAAGGCGTTCAACGCCCAGACCCAGGGTATTGAGCCCGGCCTGCCGATCCCGGTGGTGATCACCGCGTTCGCCGACAAGAGCTTCACCTTCGTGATGAAGTCTCCCCCGGCCACCATCCTGATCAAGAAGGCCGCCGGCATCCAGAAGGGTTCGCCGAAGCCCCATACCGACAAGGTTGGCACCATCACCAAGGCCCAGTGCGAAGAAATCGCCAAGGTCAAGGTCAAGGATCTCACCGCTGCCGACGTCGAAGCCGCTATCCGTACCATCGCTGGCTCCGCTCGCAGCATGGGCATCACCGTGGAGGGCCTCTAACATGGCAAAGCTGTCCAAGCGCGTTCAGGCCCTGCGTGCCAAGGTTGATCGCAACAAGGTTTACCCCCTGACCGACGCCCTGTCGCTGGTCAAGGAAAACGCCACCGCCAAGTTCGATGAATCCGTCGATATCGCCGTGAACCTCGGCGTCGACGCGAAGAAGTCCGACCAGCTGGTGCGTGGTTCCGTCGTGCTGCCGGCCGGTACCGGCAAGAGCGTGCGCGTGGCCGTGTTCGCCCAGGGCGACAAGGCTGAAGCCGCTCGCGCTGCCGGCGCGGATGTGGTCGGTTTCGACGACCTGGCCGAGCAGGTCAAGGGCGGCACCATCGACTTCGATCTGTGTATCGCCACCCCCGACGCCATGCGCGTTGTCGGTGCCCTGGGCCAGATCCTCGGCCCCCGTGGCCTGATGCCGAACCCGAAGGTTGGCACCGTGACCATGGACGTGACCACCGCCGTCAAGAACGCCAAGGCCGGTCAGGTTCAGTACCGTACCGACAAGGCCGGCCTGATCCACGCTACCGTGGGTCGTGCCTCCTTCACCGTCGAAGCGCTGCAGCAGAACGTGAACGCGCTGATCGATGCGCTGGTGAAGGCCAAGCCTGCTGCGTCCAAGGGCGTGTATCTGCGCAAGGTTGCCGTGTCGTCCACCATGGGCGCCGGTGTCCGCGTGGAACCCGCCACCGTGACGTCCCAGCAGTAACAGAACTTTGGGCCGTCCGTCCTTCGGGACGGGCGGATCGTCAAAGACCGCAGGCGCGGGTGGGTTCGCTCCCCCGCTTAATCATCGACAGCCTGCGTAGACGGTGTCCCAGAACAGGATTTTCGTCTCCCGTTTCCGACGGGGGAGCAGCTCCTGATCCAGGTCGCCGTAGGTGCGATGAGTTCCTTCATCGCGTGTTGACTTGATAGGAGGAAAGACTTTGAGTCTGAATCTCGACGACAAAAAGGCCGTAGTGGCCGAGGTGTCGGCTCAAGTAGCGAACGCCCAGACCATCGTGGTGGCTGAGTACGCAGGTATCGAGGTGGGTCACCTCACCGTGCTGCGTGCCAAGGCCCGTGAATCTGGCGTTTATCTGCGAGTGCTGAAGAACACCCTGGCTCGCCGCGCCGTGGCGGACACTCCGTTCGCCGGCCTGGCCGACCAAATGACCGGCCCGCTGATTTACAGCATTTCCGCCGATCCCGTTGCCGCTGCAAAGGTCCTGGCCGATTTCGCCAAGACCAATGACAAGCTCGTGCTGAAGGCTGGTTCCTACGCTGGCAAGGTCCTCGACAAGGCTGCTGTGCAAGCCCTGGCGTCGATCCCGAGCCGCGAAGAGCTGCTGGCCAAGCTGCTGGGCGTCATGCAAGCGCCGGTTTCCGGTTTTGCTGGTCTGCTGGCTGCGCTCGCCAAGAAGCGTGAAGAAGAAGCCGCGGCCTGATAGGTCGATTCCCGGCAACTCGTACGAAATTAGATCTGGAGTATTTTGAGATGGCAATTACCAAAGAAGACATCCTCGAAGCCGTTGGCGCGATGACTGTTATGGACCTGAACGACCTGGTGAAGGCGTTCGAAGAGAAGTTCGGCGTGTCCGCCGCTTCCCTGGCTGTGGCTGGTCCTGGCGCCGGCGCTGCTGCCGCTGCTGTTGAAGAGCAAACCGAATTCACCGTCGTGCTGAACGCCGCCGGCGACAAGAAGGTTGAAGTGATTAAGGTTGTCCGCGCCGTGACCGGCCTGGGCCTGAAGGAAGCCAAGGACCTGGTCGATGGCGCTCCGAAGCCCGTTAAGGAAGGCATTGCCAAGGCCGACGCCGAAGCACTGAAGAAGCAGCTGGAAGACGCTGGCGCGAAGGTCGAAATCAAGTAATTTCGTCCTCGTGCGGAGGGCTGATGCCATTTTGGCATCGGCCCTTTTGCGCTTTCTGTTTTCCCATGCCACACCTGGCGGGCTCCAGTCGGCAAAAAAGAGCGTTCGATGCAGATTAAAGCGCGTTTTGCGTTGAATCAAGTGTCCGAAATGCTGTCTTTTGTCTTCTGACGTCCGACTTCTCAGACCCGGAGCATCTATGGCGTACTCCTACACCGAGAAAAAGCGCATTCGTAAAAGTTTCGCCAAGCGCGCAACTGCACAGAATGTGCCTTATCTGCTGGCCACTCAGCTTGAATCCTATGCGTCCTTCCTGCAGGCAGATACTCTGCCTTCAGCGCGGGCCAATCAAGGGCTTCAGGCTGCCTTCAATTCAATTTTTCCGATTTCCAGCCACAGCGGCAACGCCCGGCTGGAATTCGTGCAGTTCAATCTCGGTGAACCGGCCTTTGATGTGAAGGAATGCCAGCAGCGCGGCCTGACCTTCGCGTCCCCGCTGCGCGCCCGCGTCCGTCTGGTGATCCTGGACAAGGAAGCGGCCAAGGAAACGATCAAGGAAGTCAAGGAGCAGGAAGTGTACATGGGCGAGATTCCGCTCATGACCAACAACGGCTCCTTCGTGGTGAACGGTACGGAGCGGGTCATCGTGTCCCAGCTGCATCGTTCGCCCGGCGTGTTCTTCGAGCACGATCGCGGCAAGACCCACTCCTCCGGCAAGCTGCTGTTCTCGGCGCGGATCATCCCCTACCGCGGCTCCTGGCTGGACTTCGAGTTCGACCCCAAGGATTACCTCTACTTCCGCGTGGACCGTCGCCGCAAGATGCCGGTGACCATCCTGCTGAAGGCCATCGGCATGACGCCGGAAGAGATCCTCACGACCTTCCACGACTTCGAGAACTTCACGCTCTTCGAGGACGGCGCCCGTTACGCCCTGGTGCCCGATCGCCTGCGCGGCGAGATGGCCAAGTTCGACGTGGTCGACGCCAACGGCAAGGTCATCGTGACCAAGGACAAGCGCATCACCGCCAAGCACATCCGCGAACTGGCCGCTGCCGGTATCGAGATGGTCGAGGTGGGTGATGAGTTCCTGCTCGGCCGTGTGCTCTCCAACAACGTGGTGAGCCCGGACGGCGAGCTGATCGCCCGTGCCAACGACGAGATCACCGAAGACGTGCTGGACAAGTTCCGCGACGCCGGTGTGACTGACGTCCGCACCCTGTACCTGAATGACCTCGATCGCGGTCCGCACATCTCGCAGACCCTCCGCATCGACGAAACCGCCGACCAGTGGGCCGCCCGCGTGGCGATCTACCGCATGATGCGTCCGGGCGAGCCGCCCACGGAAGATGCCGTCGAGGCGCTCTTCCAGGGTCTCTTCTACCTGCCCGAGCGCTATGACCTGTCGGTCGTCGGCCGCATGAAGTTCAACCGCCGTGCCTATCCCGAGAAGCTGGACGACAAGGCTCCCGACTGGCAGAAGCGTTTCTACGAACGCGTGGGCCCGAAGGGCGGCGAAGGCGCCGGCACCCTGTCCAACGAGGACGTGCTGGCCGTGGTCGGCGTGCTGGTCGAGCTGCGCAACGGCCGTGGCGAGATCGACGACATCGATCACCTTGGCAACCGTCGCGTGCGCTCCGTCGGCGAACTGGCCGAAAACCAGTTCCGTGCCGGCCTGGTCCGTGTCGAGCGTGCCGTCAAGGAGCGCCTCGGCCAGGCCGAGAGCGACAACCTGATGCCGCACGACCTGATCAATGCCAAGCCGATCAGCGCTGCGATCAAGGAGTTCTTCGGTTCCAGCCAGCTGTCGCAGTTCATGGACCAGACCAACCCGCTGGCCGAGATCACCCACAAGCGCCGTGTTTCGGCCCTTGGCCCGGGCGGTCTGACCCGCGAGCGTGCCGGCTTTGAAGTGCGCGACGTGCACCCGACCCACTACGGCCGCGTGTGCCCGATCGAAACGCCGGAAGGCCCGAACATCGGCCTGATCAACTCCCTGGCGCTGTTCGCCCGCACCAACCAGTACGGCTTCCTCGAGACCCCGTACCGCAAGGTGACCGACGGTGCCGTGACCGAGCAGATCGACTTCCTGTCCGCCATCGAGGAAGGTCAGTACGTGATCGCCCAGGCGAACGCGGAAGTGGACGAGTCCGGCCGCCTCACCGGCGACCTGGTCTCCTGCCGTAACCGTGGTGAATTCACCCTGGCGACCCCCGACACCGTCCAGTACATGGACATCGCTCCGGGCCAGATCGTGTCGGTGGCGGCGTCGCTGATTCCGTTCCTTGAGCACGACGATGCGAACCGCGCGCTGATGGGCGCCAACATGCAACGTCAGGCGGTGCCGTGTCTGCGTCCCGAGAAGCCCTTCGTCGGTACCGGTATCGAGCGCACCGTGGCGGTGGACTCGGGGACCGCGGAGCAGGCCCTGCGCGGCGGCGTGGTGGACTACGTGGATGCCAACCGGATCGTGATCCGGGTGAACGATGCCGAAACCGTTGCCGGTGAAGTGGGCGTCGACATCTACAACCTCATCAAGTACACCCGTTCCAACCAGAACACCAACATCAACCAGCGTCCGGTGGTGAAGGTCGGCGACCGGGTTTCCCGTGGCGACGTGATTGCCGACGGTGCCTCCACCGACATGGGCGAACTGGCTCTCGGCCAGAACATGCTGGTCGCCTACATGACCTGGAACGGCTACAACTTCGAAGACTCGATCCTGATCTCCGAACGCGTGGTCGGCGACGACCGTTTCACCTCGATCCACATCGAGGAACTGACGGTGGTTGCCCGTGACACCAAGCTCGGACCCGAGGAGATCACCCGGGACATCGCGTCCCTGGGCGAAGCTCAGCTGTCCCGCCTGGACGAATCCGGCATCGTGTACATCGGTGCGGAAGTCGAAGCCGGCGACGTGCTGGTCGGCAAGGTGACGCCGAAGGGCGAAACCCAGCTGACCCCCGAAGAGAAGCTGCTGCGCGCGATCTTCGGCGAGAAGGCCTCCGACGTTAAGGACACCTCGCTGCGCGTGCCGTCCGGCATGAATGGCGTGGTCATCGACGTGCAGGTGTTCACCCGTGAAGGCATCGAGCGCGACAAGCGCGCCCAGTCGATCATCGACGACATGCTGCGCGGCTTCAAGACCGACCTGGCTGACCAGATGCGGATCGTGGAGCGTGACGCCTTCGAGCGTATCGAGCGGATGATCATCGGCCAGCCGGCCAACGGCGGTCCGAAGCGTCTGGCCAAGGGTGCCCCGATCACCAAGGAATACCTGGACGGTCTGGACCACTACACCTGGTTCGACGTGCGCATGGCCGACGAAGGTCTGGCCGCGCAGATGGAAGCCGTTCGCGAAGCCCTCGAGAAGACCCGCAAGGACTTCGACCTGGCTTTCGAAGCGAAGAAGAAGAAGCTCACCCAGGGCGATGAACTGCCCCCGGGCGTGCAGAAGATGGTCAAGGTGTACCTGGCGGTCAAGCGTCGCCTGCAGCCTGGCGACAAGATGGCCGGCCGCCACGGTAACAAGGGTGTGGTCTCCAAGATCGTGCCGATCGAGGACATGCCGTACATGGAAGACGGCACGCCGATGGACATCGTGCTGAACCCCCTGGGCGTTCCGTCGCGGATGAACATCGGTCAGGTTCTCGAAACCCACCTCGGCTGGGCGGCCAAGGGGCTGGGCAACAAGATCGACAAGATGGTCCGGGCGAAGGCCAGCGCAGACGAACTGCGCGGTTTCCTCGACGAGATCTATAACGGTAGTGGCAAGCCCGAGCAGCTCGAGGACTTCACTGACGTGGAAGTGATCGAACTGGCCCAGAACCTGCGCAAGGGCGTGCCCTTCGCAACGCCGGTGTTCGACGGCGCCAAGGAGTCCGAGATCCAGGGCATGCTGGAACTTGCCGGTCTGCCGGCGGGTGGCCAGGTTACCCTGTACGACGGTCGCACCGGCGAGCCGTTCGAGCGCCAGGTGACGGTTGGTTACAAGCACGTGCTGAAGCTTCACCACCTTGTCGATGACAAGATGCACGCCCGCTCCACCGGCCCGTACTCCCTGGTGACCCAGCAGCCGCTGGGCGGCAAGGCGCAGTTCGGTGGTCAGCGTTTCGGTGAAATGGAAGTGTGGGCGCTGGAAGCCTACGGTGCCGCCTACACCCTGCAGGAAATGCTCACGGTCAAGTCGGATGACGTTACCGGCCGGACCAAGGTGTACGAAAACATCGTCAAGGGCGAGCACAAGATCGATGCCGGCATGCCGGAATCCTTCAACGTGCTGGTCAAGGAAATTCGCTCTCTGGCCATCGACATCGACCTCGACCGCTATTGAGCGGGACGGTTCGAACGATGTGTGCTCACCCTGGATGGAGTGATTGATGAAAAGTTTGCTCGCTGATCTGTTCAAGCAAAGCCTGCCGAACGAGGAAGAGTTCGACGCCATTACCATCAGCCTGGCGTCTCCCGAGACGATCCGGTCCTGGTCCTATGGCGAGGTGAAAAAGCCCGAGACCATCAACTACCGGACCTTCAAGCCGGAACGCGATGGCCTCTTCTGTGCCAAGATTTTCGGGCCGGTCAAGGACTACGAGTGCCTGTGCGGCAAGTACAAGCGCCTGAAGCACCGTGGCGTGATCTGCGAAAAGTGCGGCGTCGAGGTGACCCTTTCCAAGGTTCGCCGTGAGCGCATGGCGCACATCGAGCTGGCCTCGGTGGTTGCCCACATCTGGTTCCTGAAGAGCCTGCCGAGCCGTCTCGGCATGGTGCTCGACATGACCCTGCGCGACATCGAGCGCGTGCTGTACTTCGAAGCCTACGTGGTCACCGATCCCGGCATGACCCCGCTCAACCGCGCCCAGATCCTGTCGGAAGACGACTACCTGGCCAAGGTCGAGGAGTACGGCGACGACTTCATCGCCCTGATGGGCGCCGAAGGCATCCGCGAGATGCTGCGCAGCCTGGACCTGCCGCACGAAGTCGAGAAGCTGCGCTCCGAGCTGGAAACCACCGGCTCCGAAGCGAAGATCAAGAAGATCTCCAAGCGCCTCAAGGTGCTCGAGGCCTTCCAGGCCTCCGGCATCAAGCCGGACTGGATGATCCTCGAGGTGCTGCCGGTGCTGCCGCCGGACCTGCGTCCGCTGGTGCCGCTGGATGGTGGCCGTTTCGCCACTTCCGACCTGAACGACCTCTACCGTCGGGTGATCAACCGGAACAACCGCCTCAAGCGTCTGCTCGAGCTGAAGGCCCCGGAAATCATCGTCCGCAACGAGAAGCGGATGCTGCAGGAGTCCGTGGACTCCCTGCTCGACAACGGTCGTCGCGGCAAGGCCATGACCGGCGCCAACAAGCGCCCGCTCAAGTCGCTGGCCGACATGATCAAGGGCAAGGGCGGTCGTTTCCGTCAGAACCTGCTGGGTAAGCGGGTCGACTACTCCGGCCGTTCCGTGATCACCGTGGGCCCGCAGCTCAAGCTGCACCAGTGCGGCCTGCCCAAGCTGATGGCGCTTGAACTGTTCAAGCCCTTCATCTTCAACAAGCTCGAGCTGATGGGTCTCGCGACCACCATCAAGCAGGCCAAGAAGATGGTGGAAGGCCAGGAGCCGGTGGTGTGGGACATCCTCGAAGAGGTGATCCGCGAGCATCCGGTCATGCTGAACCGCGCGCCGACGCTGCACCGCCTGGGTATCCAGGCCTTCGAGCCGGTCCTCATCGAAGGCAAGGCGATCCAGCTGCACCCGCTGGTCTGCGTGGCCTTCAACGCCGACTTCGACGGTGACCAGATGGCCGTCCACGTGCCTCTGTCCCTCGAGGCGCAGATGGAAGCCCGCACCCTGATGCTGGCCTCCAACAACGTGCTGTCGCCCGCCAACGGCGAGCCGATCATCGTGCCGTCCCAGGATATCGTGCTGGGCCTGTACTACGCGACCCGGATGGGCGTGAACGCCAAGGGCGAGGGCATGGCCTTCGCCGACGTGGGCGAAGTCAAGCGCGCCTACGAAAGCGGCCAGGTGTCCCTGCACGCCAAGGTGATCGTGCGTCTGAAGGAGTTCGACCTGGGCCCCGAGGGCGAGACGATCGAGAAGATCACCCGCCACGAGACCACCGTCGGCCGCGCCATCCTCTCCGAGATCCTGCCGGCGGGCCTTCCCTTCAGCGTGCTGCAGAAGCCGATGAAGAAGAAGGAGATCTCCAAGCTGATCAACTCCTCCTTCCGTCGCTGCGGCCTGAAGGCCACCGTGGTGTTCGCCGACAAGCTGATGCAGGCCGGTTTCGGTCTGGCCACCCGCGCCGGCATCTCGATCGCGGTGAAGGACATGCTGGTGCCTGAAGCCAAGCACCCGCTGATCTACGCGGCCGAGCAGGAAGTCAAGGAAATCGCCCAGCAATACACCTCCGGTCTGGTGACCGATGGTGAGCGTTACAACAAGGTCGTCGATATCTGGGGCCGTGCCGGTGACCAGGTCGCCAAGGCGATGATGGACCAGCTCGGTCAGGAAGATGTCGTTGATCGCAACGGCGTCACCGTCAAGCAGGAGTCCTTCAACTCCATCTACATGATGGCCGACTCGGGCGCGCGGGGTTCTGCCGCCCAGATCCGCCAGCTGGCGGGTATGCGGGGCCTGATGGCGAAGCCGGACGGCTCGATCATCGAGACGCCCATCACCACGAACTTCCGTGAAGGCCTGAACGTTCTGCAGTACTTCATCTCCACCCACGGTGCCCGTAAGGGCCTGGCGGATACGGCGCTGAAGACCGCGAACTCCGGTTACCTGACCCGTCGTCTGGTGGACGTGACCCAGGATCTGGTGGTCATCGAGGACGACTGCGGCACCAAGAGCGGCTTCGCCATGAAGGCCTTGATCGAAGGCGGTGAAGTGGTCGAGCCCCTGCGCGACCGTATCCTCGGCCGCGTCACCACCGATGACCTGGTGCATCCGGAAACCCAGGAGACCCTCATCGAGGCGGGCACCATGCTCGACGAGGACGCTGTCGACCTGATCGAAAGCGAAGGCATCGACGAAGTCCGCGTCCGCACTCCGCTGTCCTGCGAGACCCGCTACGGCCTGTGTGCCAAGTGCTACGGTCGCGACCTTGGCCGGGGTTCCCTGGTCAATGCCGGTGAAGCCGTGGGCGTCATCGCAGCCCAGTCGATCGGTGAGCCGGGTACCCAGCTGACCATGCGTACCTTCCACGTGGGTGGTGCGGCCTCGCGGGCCGCGGCAGCCAGCTCCGTCGAAGCCAAGTCCGCCGGTGTGATCCGCTTCACGCAGAACATGCGTTACGTGGCCAACGCCAAGGCCGAGAAGATCGTGATCTCCCGTTCCGCCGAGATCGTCGTGACCGACGAAATGGGCCGTGAGCGTGAGCGTCACAAGATCCCCTACGGCGCGACCCTGTCGGTGGACGAGGGTGTCACCATCAAGGCTGGCACCCAGCTCGCCACCTGGGATCCGCACACCCGTCCGATCATCACCGAGTACGCCGGTGTGGTGAAGTTCGAGAACGTGGAGGAGGGCGTCACCGTCGCCAAGCAGATCGACGAAGTGACGGGTCTGTCGACCCTCGTCGTGATCGATGCGAAGCGTCGCGGAGCCTCCACCTCCAAGGGCGTGCGGCCGCAGGTGAAGCTGCTGTCCGAGACTGGCGAGGAAGTACGCATCGCCGGCACCGAGCACGCCGTGTCCATCACCTTCCAGGTCGGCTCGCTGATCACCGTGAAGGACGGACAGCAGGTTTCGGTGGGTGACGTGCTGGCACGTATCCCGCAGGAATCCGCAAAGACCCGCGACATTACCGGCGGTCTGCCGCGTGTGGCGGAACTGTTCGAAGCCCGTGCTCCGAAGGATGCCGGTGTGCTGGCCGAAGTGACCGGCACCGTGTCCTTCGGCAAGGACACCAAGGGCAAGCAGCGTCTCGTGATCACCGAGCCCGATGGCGCGGTTCATGAGTTCCTGATCCCCAAGGACAAGCACGTGATGGTCCACGATGGCCAGGTCGTCAACAAGGGCGAACTGATTGTCGATGGTCCTGCCGATCCCCACGACATCCTGCGTCTGCAGGGCGTCGAGGCGCTGGCCCGCTACATCATTGACGAAGTGCAGGACGTGTATCGACTGCAGGGCGTGAAGATCAACGACAAGCACATCGAGGTGATCGTCCGCCAGATGCTGCGTCGCGTGGTCATCACTGATCCGGGTGATACCGGCTTCATTCGTGAAGAGCAGGTCGAGCGCGCCGAAGTGCTGGACGAGAACGACAAGGTCACCGCCGAGGGCAAGCTGCCCGCCAACTACAACTTCCTGTTGTTGGGTATCACCAAGGCTTCCTTGTCCACCGACTCGTTCATCTCTGCGGCGTCCTTCCAGGAAACCACCCGTGTTCTTACCGAAGCAGCGATTCTCGGCAAACGTGACGAGCTTCGCGGTCTGAAGGAGAACGTGATCGTCGGTCGCCTGATCCCTGCGGGTACTGGTCTGGCCTACCACCGCAACCGGAAGGCCCAGTCTGTCGGCGAAGATCTTGGTGAGGGCCATGCATGGGCTCCCCAGGTCGACGCAACGGAAACTGAAAACGCTCAGCAGGCGGGTTGACGAACGCTTGACGAGAAAGATATACTCCGGCCTCTTTTTGCGGACTGGCCAATCGTAGTCAGTCGCAGCCGGAATAACCATCCGAGGCGGTCCCAGCGGGCTGCCTCGGTGTTTTGGGAAATTCTTAGCTATGCCAACAATTAATCAACTCGTTCGTAAGGGCCGGCAGGCGCCCGTTTCCAAGAGCAAGGTTCCCGCGCTCGAGGCATGCCCGCAAAAGCGGGGCGTGTGCACCCGTGTTTACACCACGACTCCGAAGAAGCCGAACTCCGCGCTGCGTAAAGTGGCCAAGGTTCGTCTGACCAACGGTTTCGAAGTGATTTCCTACATCGGTGGTGAAGGCCACAACCTGCAGGAGCACTCCGTTGTTCTGATTCGCGGTGGCCGGGTAAAGGACTTGCCTGGTGTGCGTTACCACATCGTGCGCGGTTCCCTTGACCTGCAAGGCGTCAAGGATCGTAAGCAGTCCCGCTCGAAGTACGGTGCCAAGCGCCCGAAAAAGTCCTAATTGTCGGCAATCTAAGAATAGCGAGAGTCAAAAATGCCCCGTCGTCGTGACGTACCCAAGCGCGAAGTCCTGCCGGATCCGAAGTTCGGTTCGCAGGATGTTTCCAAGTTCATCAACGCCATCATGCAGAGCGGCAAGAAGTCCGTCGCCGAACGCATCGTCTATGGCGCATTTGATGCCATCGTTTCCAAGGCTGCCGGCAAGGATCCCCTCGAGGTGTTCGCCGCTGCCCTGAGCAACGTTCGTCCGGTCGTTGAAGTGAAGAGCCGCCGTGTGGGCGGTGCCAACTACCAGGTGCCCGTTGAAGTCCGCCCGGCGCGTCGCATGGCTCTGTCCATGCGCTGGCTGCGTGAGGCTGCCCGCAAGCGCTCCGAGAAGTCCATGGCCCAGCGCCTGGCTGGCGAGCTGCTGGAGGCCGCTGAAGGCCGTGGCGCCGCCATGAAGAAGCGTGAAGAAGTGCACCGCATGGCTGAGGCCAACAAGGCGTTCTCGCACTATCGCTTCTGATTTTCAAGGCGAATCCAAGTCGGGCCCTGAAAGGGGCTCGATTTATTTGTAAAGCATAAGTACGGGGCGCCGGTTCGCCGGGTCTCTAAAACTCAGGAAGGCAAGGTTAGCACTGTGGCACGGAAGACTCCGATCGAGCGCTACCGTAATATCGGTATCTCTGCTCACATCGACGCCGGCAAGACGACCACTACGGAACGCATCCTTTATTACACGGGTGTGAACCACAAGATCGGTGAAGTTCACGATGGCGCCGCCACCATGGACTGGATGGAGCAGGAACAGGAGCGGGGTATCACCATTACCTCCGCTGCGACCACCTGCTTCTGGAAGGGCATGGAAATGAACTTCCCCGAGCATCGTTTCAACATCATCGACACCCCGGGACACGTGGACTTCACCATCGAGGTGGAGCGTTCCATGCGTGTGCTCGACGGCGCCTGCATGGTCTATTGTGCGGTGGGTGGCGTGCAGCCCCAGTCCGAAACCGTGTGGCGTCAGGCGACCAAGTACAAGGTGCCGCGTCTTGCCTTCGTGAACAAGATGGACCGTTCCGGCGCGAACTTCTTCAAGGTCGTTGACCAGATGAAGACCCGCCTGAAGGCCAGTCCCGTGCCCATCGTGATCCCCATCGGCGCTGAAGACACCTTCTCGGGTGTGGTCGATCTGATCAAGATGAAGGCCATCATCTGGGACGAGGCTTCCCAGGGCATGAAGTTCGATTACCGGGACATCCCGGCCGAGCTGCAGGCTGAAGCCCAGAGCTGGCGCGAGCAGATGGTCGAGGCTGCGGCCGAAGCGTCCGAGGATCTCATGAACGAGTACCTCGAGAACGGCGACCTGTCCGAAGAGAAGATCAAGCTGGGTCTGCGCACCCGCACCATCGCCTGTGAAATCCAGCCGATGCTGTGTGGCACCGCCTTCAAGAACAAGGGCGTGCAACGCATGCTCGACGCCGTGATCGAATTCCTCCCGTCTCCGGTGGATATCCCCCCGGTTCAGGGTGAGGATGATGACGGCAAGCCGGTTGTGCGTGAGGCTTCCGACAGCGAAAAGTTCGCCGCGCTCGCCTTCAAGCTCATGACCGACCCGTTCGTCGGCCAGCTGACCTTTGTGCGTGTTTACTCCGGCGTGCTGAATTCCGGCGCGACCGTGCTGAACTCGATCAAGGGCAAGAAGGAACGTATCGGCCGTATTCTCCAGATGCACGCCAACGAGCGTGAGGAGATCAAGGAGGTTCTGGCGGGCGACATCGCTGCCTGCGTGGGCCTGAAGGATGTGACCACCGGTGAGACCCTGTCTGATCCGGATGCGCCGATCATCCTCGAGCGCATGGTCTTCCCTGAGCCGGTGATTCACGTCGCGGTCGAGCCGAAGACCAAGGCTGACCAGGAAAAGATGGGTATCGCGCTGGGCCGTCTGGCCGCCGAAGATCCGTCCTTCCGTGTGCGTACCGACGAAGAGTCCGGCCAGACCATCATCTCCGGTATGGGCGAGCTGCACCTCGAGATCATCGTCGACCGCATGAAGCGCGAGTTCAACGTTGAAGCCGGCGTCGGCGCTCCGCAGGTTGCTTACCGCGAAGCCATCCGCAAGGCTGTCGAGCAGGAAGGCAAGTTCGTCAAGCAGTCCGGTGGTCGTGGTCAGTTCGGTCACGTGTGGATCAAGCTCGAGCCGAACGAAACCGGCAAGGGCTACGAGTTCGTGGATGCCATCAAGGGTGGCGTGGTTCCCCGCGAGTACATCCCGGCGGTGGACAAGGGTCTGCAGGAAACCCTGCCGAACGGCGTGCTGGCTGGCTTCCCGGTGGTTGACGTCAAGGTCACCCTGTTCGACGGTTCTTACCACGACGTTGACTCCAACGAAAACGCGTTCAAGATGGCTGCTTCCATGGCCTTCAAGGATGCCATGCGCAAGGCCAGCCCGGTTCTGCTCGAACCGATGATGGCGGTGGTCGTTGAGACTCCGGAAGACTACATGGGTAACGTGATGGGTGACCTGTCCTCCCGTCGCGGCATCGTTCAGGGCATGGATGACATCCCTGGCGGCATGAAGGAAGTTCGCGCTGAGGTTCCGCTGGCCGAGATGTTCGGTTACGCTACCCAGCTGCGCTCCCTGACCCAGGGTCGTGCGACCTACTCCATGGAATTCAAGCACTACTCGGAAGCGCCCAAGAGCGTCGCCGAGGCCGTGATCAACAAGAAATAATCGATACTTGAGGTAATAAAATGGCTAAGGAAAAGTTCGAGCGGAAAAAGCCGCACGTAAACGTTGGCACGATTGGTCACGTTGACCACGGCAAGACCACCCTGACGGCTGCGATCACCACCGTGCTGTCGCGCAAGTTTGGCGGCGAGGCGAAGGCCTACGACCAGATCGACGCGGCGCCGGAAGAGAAGGCTCGTGGTATCACCATCAACACCGCTCACGTCGAGTACGAAACCGAAGGTCGTCACTACGCTCACGTTGACTGTCCGGGTCACGCGGACTACGTGAAGAACATGATTACCGGTGCTGCGCAGATGGACGGCGCGATCCTGGTGTGTTCGGCCGCTGACGGCCCGATGCCGCAGACCCGCGAGCACATCCTGCTGGCCCGTCAGGTGGGCGTGCCCTTCATCATCGTCTATCTGAACAAGTGCGACATGGTGGACGACGAAGAGCTGCTCGAGCTGGTCGAAATGGAAGTGCGCGAGCTCCTCTCCAAGTACGACTTCCCGGGCGACGACGTGCCCATCATCAAGGGTTCCGCGCTGAAGGCGCTGGAAGGCGACCAGTCCGACATCGGCGAGCCGTCGATCTTCCGCCTGGCCGATGCGCTGGACTCCTACATTCCGACCCCGGAGCGTGCGATCGACCTGCCCTTCCTGCTGCCGATCGAAGACGTGTTCTCGATCTCCGGCCGCGGCACCGTGGTGACCGGTCGTGTCGAGCGCGGCATCGTGAAGGTTGGTGAGGAAATCGAAATCGTCGGTATCAAGCCGACCGTGAAGACCACCTGCACCGGCGTGGAAATGTTCCGCAAGCTGCTGGACCAGGGCCAGGCTGGCGACAACGTGGGCGTGCTGCTGCGCGGCACCAAGCGTGAAGACGTCGAGCGCGGCCAGGTGCTGTGCAAGCCGGGTTCCATCAAGCCGCACACCCACTTCACCGGTGAAGTGTACGTGCTGTCGAAGGAAGAAGGCGGCCGTCACACCCCGTTCTTCAACAACTACCGTCCGCAGTTCTACTTCCGTACGACTGACGTGACCGGTTCCATCTCCCTGCCGGAAGGCACCGAGATGGTGATGCCTGGCGACAACATCTCCATGACGGTGAAGCTGATTGCTCCGATCGCCATGGAAGAAGGCCTGCGCTTCGCGATCCGCGAAGGTGGCCGTACCGTTGGCGCCGGTGTGGTGGCCAAGGTTATCGAGTAATATTTTTGATGGGCTTGGCGCATGGTGTGCCAAGCCGACTGCTCTTTGGGAAATAAAATGCAAAACCAAAAGATCCGTATCCGCCTCAAGGCATTCGATTACAAGCTGATCGATCAGTCTGCTCAAGAGATCGTGGATACCGCGAAGCGTACTGGTGCAGTTGTCCGTGGCCCCGTGCCGCTGCCGACCCGCATCGAGCGTTTCGACCTGCTGCGTTCCCCGCACGTCAACAAGACCTCCCGTGACCAGTTCGAGATCCGTACTCACCTGCGTCTGATGGACATCGTGGATCCGACCGATAAAACGGTTGATGCGCTGATGAAGCTGGATCTTCCGGCTGGTGTCGACGTCGAAATCAAGCTGCAGTAATTCAAAGCTATTGCGCCGATGGCGCAAGGGCCGGTATAATCCGGCCCTTGCGCTTTTTGGCGCAGTTTGTAATGACAATCGGTCCTGGTCAATCGCAACCAGGGTAAGGAGAATAAAATGAGTCTAGGCCTTGTCGGGCGCAAGGTGGGCATGACTCGCATTTTTGCCGAGGATGGTCAATCCATTCCGGTGACTGTGCTGGATGTGTCCAACAACCGTGTGACCCAGATCAAAACGGCTGAAACGGACGGCTATTCCGCCGTTCAGGTGACCTTTGGCGTTCGGCGTGCAAGCCGCGTCAATAAGGCGGCTGCCGGGCATCTTGCCAAGGCAGGTGTCGAAGCCGGTCACGTTTTCAAGGAATTCCGTGTTGATGCCGATCGTCTGTCTTCCCTGAAGGCGGGTGATGTTGTCGGCGTCGATATCTTTGCTGTCGGTCAGAAGGTTGACGTGAGTGGCGTGTCTCTTGGTAAGGGCTATGCCGGTACCATCAAGCGTCACAACTTCGCGTCCGGTCGTCAGACCCACGGTAACTCCCGTAGCCACAACGTCCCCGGCTCCATCGGTATGGCGCAGGATCCCGGTCGTGTTTTCCCGGGTAAGCGCATGACCGGTCACCTGGGTGCTGCCAAGTGCACGGTGCAGAATCTCGAAGTGGTTCGCGTGGATGTCGAGCGCGGCCTTTTGCTGATCAAGGGCGGTGTGCCTGGTCATGATGGTGGTGACGTGATCGTTCGTCCCGCTGTCAAGGCTGGCAACTGACGGAGGGCGTGATGGAACTGAAGCTGTTGAATGAACAGGGTCAGCCGTCTGCGACTCTGCAGGCGTCCGATGCGCTGTTTGGCCGGGAATACAATGAAGCCCTGATTCACCAGGTCGTCGTTGCCTACATGGCCAATGCCCGTTCTGGCAATCGTGCCCAGAAGGGTCGGGATGAAGTGTCCCACACCACCCACAAGCCCTGGCGTCAGAAGGGTACTGGTCGTGCTCGTTCCGGTATGGGCTCCAGCCCGATCTGGCGCGGGGGCGGTCGTGCCTTCCCGAACAAGCCGCATGAGAACTTCTCTCACAAGGTGAACCGGAAGATGTATCGCGCCGGCGTGGCTGCGATCCTTTCCCAGTTGGCTCGTGATGGTCGTCTGTCGGTTGTCGAGGGTTTTGCTGTTGAAGCGCCGAAGACCAAGCTGCTGTCTCAGAAGCTCAAGGGTCTTGGTCTGGATTCCGTCCTGGTGATCACTGATTCCTTCGACGAGAACCTGTACCTGTCGTCCCGCAATCTTCCGAATGTCCTCGTTCTCGAAGTCAGCGAGACTGATCCGGTTTCCCTGGTGCGCTTCCCGAACGTGCTGGTCACGAAGGGTGCGCTGGCCAAGATGGAGGAAATGTGGCAATGAGCGCATTCAAGGAAGAGCGCCTGATGCAGGTGCTGCTCGCTCCGCAGATTTCGGAGAAGGCTACCGATATCGCAGAGAAGAACGAGCAAATCGTTTTCCGCGTCGCCAGCGATGCGACCAAGCCTGAAGTGAAGGCCGCTGTCGAGCTGCTGTTCAAGGTCGAAGTGAAGGCCGTTCAGGTCGCCAACGTCAAGGGCAAGGAAAAGCGCTTTGGCAAGATGACTGGCCGTCGCAAGGGCTGGAAAAAGGCGTATGTCTGCCTGAAGCCGGGTCAGGAAATCAACTTCGCGGCGGGGGAATAAGAGATGGCACTCGTTAAAGTCAAGCCGACTTCCGCTGGCCGTCGTGCCGTCGTGAAGGTCGTGAATGCTTCTCTGCACAAGGGCGCGCCTGTCGCTTCCCTGGTGGAGAAGCAGTCCAAGACTGCGGGTCGTAACAACAACGGCCACATCACCACCCGTCACAAGGGCGGTGGTCACAAGCAGCATTACCGTCTGGTGGATTTCCGCCGCAACAAGGACGGCATCGTTGCCAAGGTCGAGCGTCTCGAGTATGACCCGAACCGCTCTGCCAACATCGCGCTGCTGTGCTACGCGGATGGCGAACGTCGTTACATCATCGCTCCGAAGGGCCTGGTCGTCGGTCAAACCGTCGTGTCCGGTTCCGAGGCGCCGATCAAGCCGGGTAACACCCTGCCGATCCGCAATATCCCGGTCGGTACCACCCTGCATTGCGTCGAGATGATCCCCGGCAAGGGCGCCCAGCTTGCCCGCGCTGCTGGCACCTCGGTGCAGCTGCTGGCTCGTGAAGGCATCTACGCCCAGGTTCGCCTGCGCTCCGGTGAGATTCGCCGCGTTCATATCGAATGCCGCGCGACCATCGGTGAGGTGGGTAACGAAGAGCACAGCCTGCGCAAGATCGGCAAGGCCGGTGCGAACCGTTGGCGTGGTATTCGCCCGACCGTTCGCGGTACGGCGATGAACCCGGTTGATCACCCGCACGGCGGTGGTGAAGGTCGTACTGGCGAAGGCCGCGTGCCTGTCAGTCCGTGGGGTCAGCCGACCAAGGGTTATCGTACCCGTAGCGTCAAGCGTACCGACTCCATGATTGTTCAGCGTCGGCACAAGCGATAAGAGGTAAGACATGGCACGTTCTATTAAGAAAGGCCCCTTTGTCGACGGTCACCTCCTGAAGAAGGTGGATGCGGCTCGGGCCTCGAATGACAAGCGTCCGATCAAGACCTGGTCGCGTCGCTCCACGGTGCTTCCGGATTTTGTCGGTCTGACCATCGCCGTTCATAACGGTCGTCAGCACATTCCGGTGTACGTTTCCGAAAACATGGTTGGTCACAAGCTTGGCGAGTTCGCGCTCACCCGTACCTTCAAGGGTCACGCCGCCAGCAAGAAGGCCAAGCGCTAAGGAGAAATGACAATGGAAACCAAAGCCATTCTCCGCGGCGTTCGCCTGTCGGAACAAAAGGGTCGTCTGGTTGCGGACCTGGTCCGTGGCAAGACCGTTGAACAGGCTCTCAACATCCTGACCTTTTCGCCCAAGAAGGGCGCGAAGATCATCAAGAAGGTTGTTGAGTCCGCTATCGCCAACGCCGAGCACAATGACGGCGCCGATATCGACAGCCTGCGCGTCAAGACCATCTATGTTGAGCAAGGTACGACGCTGAAGCGTTTCACCGCTCGTGCAAAGGGTCGTGGCAATCGCATCAGCAAACCGACCTGCCACATTTACGTGACGGTCGGAGAGTAAGGAGAACCCATGGGACAGAAAATCCATCCGACTGGCTTCCGCCTGGCGGTTACGCGTAACTGGGGCTCCCGCTGGTTTGCTGCCGGTAGCGACTTCTCCACGATGCTCAACGAGGATCTGAAGGTCCGCGCGCATCTGAAGAAGAAGCTGGCCCACGCCTCCGTGAGCCGAGTGGTCATCGAGCGTCCTGCCAAGAATGCCCGTATCACCGTGTTCAGCGCCCGTCCGGGCGTTGTCATCGGCAAGAAGGGCGAGGACATCGAGAAGCTGAAGGCTGACCTGCAGGGCATCATGGGTGTTCCGGTTCACGTGAACATCGAGGAAGTCCGCAAGCCGGAAACCGACGCTCAGCTGATCGCCGACTCCATCGCCCAGCAGCTCGTCAAGCGGATCATGTTCCGCCGTGCGATGAAGCGTGCGATGCAGAACGCCATGCGTCTGGGTGCCCAGGGCATCAAGATCATGAGTTCCGGTCGTCTGAACGGCGCGGAAATCGCCCGTACCGAGTGGTATCGCGAAGGTCGTGTGCCCCTGCACACCCTGCGTGCCGACATCGACTACGGTGTTTCCGAAGCTCATACCACTTATGGTGTCATCGGCATCAAGGTGTGGGTTTACAAGGGTGAGGCTCTCGCCCGCAACGAGCAGCCTGCTGCGACGGAGAATGAAGGCGATGCTCGCCGTGGCCGTCGTCGCAACGAGGGTGCCGACAGCAAGCCGGGTGCCAAGCGGCCCGCGCGCCGCACTGGCGGCGAACAGGCTGATGGCGCAAAACGGATCAAGAAAGAAGCAGGAGTGAATGATGCTGCAGCCGTCGAGAAGGAAGTATCGTAAGGAGCAGAAGGGCCGCAACAAGGGTCTCGCCACCCGCGGCGCCAAGGTAAGCTTTGGCGAGTACGGTCTGAAGGCGGTTGGGCGTGGTCGTCTGACTGCTCGCCAGATCGAGTCTGCTCGTCGTGCGATGACCCGTCACATCAAGCGTGGCGGTCGCATTTGGATTCGCGTTTTCCCGGACAAGCCGATCTCTCAGAAGCCGGCGGAAGTGCGGATGGGTAACGGTAAGGGCAGCCCGGAATACTGGGTTGCCGAGATCCAGCCCGGCAAGGTTCTCTATGAGATGGATGGTGTTGATGAAGCCCTGGCTCGCGAGGCGTTCCGCCTGGCGGCTGCCAAGCTCCCCATCGAAACCGTCTTCGTTGTCCGGATGGTGGGGTAAAACATGAAAGCTTCGGAATTGAGGGCGAAGGACGCCGACCAGCTCAACGCTGAACTGCTTGAACTGCGGAAGGCTCAATTCAGCCTCCGCATGCAGATCGCGACTCAGCAGCTTGGCAACACTTCGCAGCTCGGCAAGGTTCGCAAGGACATCGCCCGGGTCAAGACCATTCTTCGCGAGAAGGCGGGTGCGAAATGAACGACCAAGTTAAAAAGATCAAGCGCGTTGAAGTCGGTCGTGTAGTCAGCGACAAGATGAACAACACGGTCACCGTACTGGTGGAACGTCGTGTGAAGCACCCGCTGTATGGCAAGGTGATCACCCGGACCGCCAAGTACCATGCCCACGTTGAGGGTGGTATTGCGAAGCAGGGCGATCTCGTCGAAATCGAAGAGACCCGCCCGATTTCCAAGACCAAGACCTGGCGGGTGACCAAGGTTCTCGAGCAGGTTGTGGCAGTTTAAGTAGCGCTTGTTGTACAAATGGCTTGCCAAGTGATTGGCAAGCCATTATCATTGCTGTCTTTGCTCTTGCACGGTTCCTGTGCAAGTCCAATCAACCCGAACGGGATCCAAGACTGGCCGCGCCTAGCGTGTCAAGTTGGAGAGTTTAAATGATCCAAATGCAAACGATGCTGGACGTCGCCGATAATACCGGCGCGCGTTACGTGATGTGCATCAAGGTGCTCGGCGGCTCTAAGCGTCGCTACGCCGGTGTAGGTGACATCATCAAGGTGAGTATTAAAGATGCGGCCCCGCGTGGTCGTGTCAAGAAGGGTGACGTTTATAGCGCCGTGGTGGTCCGTACCGCCAAGGGTGTTCGTCGTCCGGATGGCTCGCTGATCAAGTTCGACCGCAATGCTGCGGTCCTGCTTAACAACAAGGGCGAGCCGATCGGTACGCGTATCTTCGGACCGGTGACGCGCGAGCTGCGTACCGAAAAGTTCATGAAGATCGTTTCCCTGGCGCCTGAAGTTCTCTAAGGGGTTAATGTGAATAAGATTCGCAAAGGCGACGAAGTCGCCGTCCTTACGGGCAAGGACAAGGGTAAGCGCGGCACCGTTCTGCGTGTTCTGGAAGGCACTCTCGTGGTTGAAGGTATCAACCGCGTGAAGAAGCATGTCCGTCCGAATCCGATGAAGGGTGAAGTCGGCGGTATCGTCGAAAAGGAAATGCCGATCCAGGCTTCTAACGTGGCGCTGTTCAATGCGGCCACCCAGAAGGCTGATCGCGTTGGCTTCAAGGTTCTTGAGGATGGCCGCAAGGTTCGCGTCTTCAAGTCCAATGGCGAAGTAGTGGATGCGTAAGGGGTAGTCATGGCGCGCCTGCAAGAATTCTATAAAGAGACCGTTGCGCCTGAGCTTCTTACGAAGTTCGGCTACAAGTCGGTCATGGAAGTGCCCCGCATCACCAAGATCACCCTGAACATGGGTGTTGGTGAAGCTGTGGGTGACAAGAAGGTCCTGGATTACGCTGTTGGCGATCTGCAGAAGATTGCTGGCCAGAAGCCTGTGACCACCAAGGCGAAGAAGTCGATTGCCGGCTTCAAGATTCGTGATGGCTATCCGATCGGCTGCATGGTGACCCTGCGTGGTCCTCGCATGTATGAGTTCCTCGATCGCCTGGTCACCATCGCGATGCCGCGTATTCGTGACTTCCGTGGTATTGCCGGCAAGGGCTTCGATGGCCGCGGCAACTACAACCTGGGCGTCAAGGAGCAGATCATTTTCCCGGAAATCGAGTACGACAAGATCGATGCTCTGCGCGGGATGAATATCAGCATCACGACGACTGCGAAGTCGGATGACGAGGCGCGCGCTCTGCTCGCCGCGTTCAAGTTCCCTTTCAAGAACTGAGGGTGTTATGGCGAAACTGTCCCTGATCAATCGCGAAGAGAAGCGCGCTAAAACGGTTGCCAAGTTCGCGGCCAAGCGTGCTGCTCTGTTCGAGCAGATCAACAACGCCAAGCTGTCGGATGAAGAGCGCATGACCGCGCGTCTGAAGCTGCAGCAACTGCCGCGCAATGCCAGCCCGAGCCGTCAGCGTAACCGCTGTGAGCAGACTGGTCGTCCGCGTGGTGTTTTCCGTAAATTCGGTCTGTGTCGTAACAAGCTGCGTGAAGTTGCCTTCCGCGGTGAAGTGCCCGGCATGACCAAGGCAAGCTGGTAAGGGGTCGAAGATATGAGCATGTCTGATCCGATCGCCGATATGCTGACGCGTATTCGTAACGCGCAGCAGGCGCAAAAGAGCTCTGTCGTGATGCCCTCTTCCAAGCTGAAGGTTGCCATCGCCAAGGTGCTCAAGAGCGAAGGCTACATCGACGATTTCGCTGTCACCGAGAGTTCCGGCAAGGCCGAGCTCGCGCTGTCCCTCAAGTACTACGCCGGTCGTCCGGTCATCGAGCGCATCGAGCGTGTAAGCCGTCCCGGCCTGCGCGTGTACAAGGGTAGCGACGATCTGCCCCGCGTGATGAATGGCTTGGGCGTGGCTATTGTGTCCACCCCCAAGGGTGTCATGACCGATCGCGCTGCGCGCGCTGCCCGTGCCGGCGGCGAAGTGCTGTGCATCGTGGCTTAAGGGGAGAATCACATGTCCCGTGTAGCCAAGAATCCGGTAGTTCTGCCCGCTGGTGTGGATGTGACGGTTGGTGCTGGCCAGGTCGTGGTCAAGGGGCCCCTCGGCTCCCTCGTCCTGCCGCTGCACCCCTCCGTCAAGGTCGAGCGTCAAGGCGATGCCGTGCAGTGCTCCGCCATCGAGGGCGCTGTCAATAGCAAGGCCATGTCCGGCACCGTGCGTGCTCTGGTTAATAACATGGTGACCGGCGTTTCCAAGGGTTTCGAGCGCAAGCTGACCCTGGTTGGCGTGGGTTATCGTGCTCAAGCCCAGGGCGACAAGCTGAACCTGTCTCTCGGTTTCTCCCATCCGGTGGTGCATATGATGCCCGCTGGTATCAAGGTGGAAACCCCGACTCAGACCGAAATCGTCATCAAGGGCGTCGACAAGCAGGCTGTCGGCAAGGTGGCCGCTGAAGTTCGCGCGTACCGCGCGCCGGAACCCTACAAGGGCAAGGGCGTTCGTTACTCCGACGAAGTGGTGTCCTTGAAAGAAACCAAGAAGAAGTAAGGGCGGATCATGATCACCAAGAAGGAAACGCGTTTGCGCCGGTCACGGAAAACCCGTGCCAAGATTGCGGAAATGAAGGCAGTCCGTCTGTCCGTGTTCCGTTCCAATACCCACATCTACGCGCAGATCATCGCCGGTTGTGGTTCCAAGGTTCTGGCTGCTGCTTCGACGGTCGAGGCCGACGTGCGCGCCCAGGTGTCGAACGGTGGCAACAAGGCCGCCGCAGTGGTAGTGGGCAAGCTGATTGCCGAGCGCGCCAAGGCCGCCGGCATCGAAGCCGTGGCGTTTGATCGCTCCGGTTTCCAGTACCACGGCCGCGTGAAGGCGCTTGCCGATGCCGCCCGCGAAGGCGGGTTGAAGTTCTAAGCGAGGTTTAGCATGGCTAAGCAGCAAGGTAACAAGAAACCGCAGGCCTCCGAAGAGCGCGACGACGGCCTGCGCGAGAAGATGGTTTCCATCAACCGCGTCACCAAGGTTGTGAAGGGGGGCCGGATTCTCGGTTTCGCCGCACTGACCGTGGTCGGTGATGGTGATGGCAGCGTCGGCATGGGCAAGGGCAAGTCCCGCGAAGTGCCGGTGGCTGTGCAGAAGGCAATGGAAGAGGCTCGTCGCAAGATGGCCAAGGTGTCCCTGAAGAACGGCACGCTGCATCACTCCGTGATCGGCAAGCACGGCGCGTCCTCCGTGCTGATGCAACCGGCTCCCCAGGGTACCGGCATCATTGCTGGCGGTGCGATGCGCGCTGTGTTCGAAGTGATGGGTGTCACCGACATCATCGCCAAGTCCATCGGCTCCACCAATCCGTACAACGTGGTTCGTGCCACGCTTAACGGCCTTCTGGCTACCAATGCTCCTTCCGTTATTGCTGCCAAGCGCGGCAAGACGGTTGAAGAGATTCTGGGGTAAGTCATGTCCGAAAAGAAAATCAAGGTCACGCTCGTCAAGAGCGTCATCGGTACGAAACAGCCCCATCGTGCAACTGTGCGCGGACTTGGGCTTCGCCGTCTCCACCAAACGGTGGAACTGCAGGACACTCCTGCTGTGCGAGGCATGATTACCAAGGTCGCCTACCTCGTTAAGTGGGAGGCCTAAATGCGCCTGAATGCCATTAAACCTGCAGCGGGTGCCAAGCACGCTGCCAAGCGTGTCGGTCGCGGTATCGGTAGCGGTCTGGGCAAGACTGCCGGTCGCGGTCACAAGGGTCAGAAGTCCCGTACCGGTGGTTTCCACAAGGTCGGCTTCGAGGGCGGTCAGATGCCCATGCAGCGTCGTCTGCCGAAGCGTGGCTTCGTGTCGCTGACCCGTGCCCGTATCGGTGAAGTTCGCCTGTCCGAGCTCGAAGCGCTGCCCGTCGATCAGATCGATCTGCTCGTGTTGCAACAAGCCGGTATCGTTGCCGCTGACGCGCTTGCCGCCAAGGTGGTTCTGTCCGGTGCGATCACCCGCAAGATCAGCCTGCGTGGCGTTGGCGTCACCAAGGGTGCCAAGGCTGCCATTGAGGCTGCCGGTGGTTCGGTCGAGTCCGCCGAGTAAGGTTCAGCGTGGCAAATCAACAGTCTGCGCTGGCTGCTCCGGGTAAGTTCGGGGATCTCAAGCGTCGCTTGGTGTTCCTGCTGGGCGCGCTGATCGTTTATCGGATCGGCGCGCACATCCCGGTGCCCGGAATCGATCCCGTAGCCCTGGCCGAGTTGTTCAAGAGCCAGAAGGGCGGGATCCTGGGGGTGTTCAACCTCTTCTCCGGTGGGGCGTTGTCGCGTTTCACTCTCTTTGCGCTGGGGATCATGCCGTACATTTCGGCGTCGATCATCATGCAGCTCCTCACGGTTGCCTCACCGCAGCTCGAGGCGTTGAAGAAGGAGGGTGAGGCTGGGCGGCGCAAGATCACGCAGTTCACTCGCTACGGCACGCTGGCCTTGGCGCTGTTCCAAGGTCTTGGTATTGCGATTGCGCTGGAGTCTCAGCAAGGTCTGGTGCTTGAGCCTGGTGTGATGTTCCGCTTCGTTACGGTTTCCACGCTGGTGACCGGCACGATGTTCCTGATGTGGCTTGGTGAGCAGATTACCGAGCGCGGACTGGGCAACGGGATCTCCATCATCATCTTCGCGGGTATTGCGGCAGGTTTGCCCAATTCACTGGGCGGCCTGTTCGAGCTGGTCCGTACCGGTGCAATGCATCCCTTCACGGCCCTGGTCATCTGCATCCTCGTGGTGGCGGTGACTGCGGTGGTTGTCTTCGTGGAGAAGGGGCAGCGCAAGATCCTGGTGAATTACGCCAAGCGTCAGGTCGGTAACAAGATCTACGGTGGTCAGAGTTCGCATCTGCCTCTCAAGTTGAACATGGCGGGTGTGATTCCTCCGATCTTTGCTTCGAGCATCATTCTTTTTCCGGCAACCCTGGCCCAGTGGTTCGGATCGTCGGAAAGCATGACCTGGCTCAAGGATCTCGGATCCACGCTGGCCCCCGGTCAGCCGATCTACGTGATCCTGTATGCGGCTGCGATCGTGTTCTTCTGCTTCTTCTACACGGCGCTTGTCTTCAATTCGAAGGAGACGGCGGACAACCTGAAGAAGAGCGGAGCGTTCGTTCCCGGTATTCGGCCTGGTGACCAGACGGCACGCTACATCGACAAGATTCTCATGCGGCTTACGCTGGCCGGTGCGGTGTACATCACCCTGGTCTGTTTGCTGCCCGAGTTTCTGATCCTCAAGTGGAACGTACCGTTCTACTTTGGCGGGACGTCCTTGTTGATCATCGTGGTGGTGACGATGGACTTCATGTCCCAGGTTCAGGCCTACATCATGTCCCACCAGTACGAAAGCCTGTTGAAGAAGGCTAACTTCAAGGGCTCGCGGGTGCCGCTCAAATAGTCTTATGTCGAAGGAAGATTACATCGAGATGCAGGGTGAGGTTCTCGAAAACCTCCCCAATGCCACCTTCAAGGTCAAACTTGATAATGGGCATGTGGTCTTGGGCCATATTTCCGGAAAGATGCGCATGCACTACATCCGTATTCTTCCCGGCGACAAGGTGACAGTTCAGCTGACGCCGTACGATTTGAGCAGGGCCCGGATCGTTTTCCGAGCGAAATAACAGATACGTAGTTAGGAGCAAGAAATGAGAGTTCAAGCATCGGTCAAGCGTCTCTGCAGAAACTGCAAGATTGTCCGTCGCAAAGGTGTCGTGCGTGTGATCTGTACCGATCCGCGTCACAAGCAGCGCCAGGGTTGATGCGGTCACCCGCATTCTTTATAATTTAATGTTTAGCATTTTGGGGTGAACGCATGGCCCGCATTGCAGGGGTAAACATTCCCAACCACAAGCATACGGAAATCGCTCTTACCGCGATCTTCGGTATTGGTCGCACTCGTGCGCAACAGATCTGTGATGCGGCCAATGTTGCCCGCTCCACCAAGATCAAGGATCTGACTGAATCCGACATGGAACGGCTTCGTGACGAAGTCGCGAAGTTCACCGTCGAAGGTGACCTCCGCCGTGAAGTGACGATGTGTATCAAGCGCCTCATGGATCTGGGGTGCTATCGCGGGGTGCGCCATCGTCGTGGTCTGCCCCTTCGTGGCCAGCGCACGCGTACCAATGCCCGTACCCGCAAGGGTCCGCGCAAGGCGATCGCCGGCAAGAAGTAATAGGGATAAGACATGGCAAAGACTGCTGCGAAGGTTCGCAAGAAGATCAAAAAGAACGTGGCCGAGGGTATTGCCCACGTTCACGCTTCTTTCAACAACACGATCATCACGATCACCGATCGCCAGGGCAACGCGCTGTCGTGGGCTACTTCCGGCGGCGCCGGCTTCAAGGGCTCCCGCAAGAGCACCCCGTTCGCTGCCCAGGTCGCTGCTGAAGCGGCCGGCAAGGTGGCTGTCGAGTGTGGCATCAAGAACCTGGAAGTTCGCGTGAAGGGCCCCGGCCCCGGCCGTGAATCCAGTGTTCGTGCGCTCAACGCGCTGGGTATCAAGATCACCACGATCACCGATATCACGCCGATCCCGCACAACGGCTGCCGTCCGCCGAAGAAGCGTCGTATCTGACAAGGAGTTGAATAGTGGCTCGTAATCTCGACCCCAAGTGCCGTCAGTGCCGACGCGAGGGTGAAAAGCTCTTCCTGAAGGGCGAAAAGTGCTTTACCGACAAGTGCGCCATTGAGCGTCGTTCCTACGCTCCTGGCCAGCACGGTCAGAAGTCTGGCCAGCGCCTCTCCGGCTACGGCGTGCAACTGCGTGAAAAGCAGAAGATCCGTCGCCTGTACGGCATCCTCGAGCGTCAGTTCCGCAAGACCTACGCCGAAGCCGACCGCCGCAAGGGTCAGACCGGTGAGAACCTGCTTCAGCTGCTGGAAGGCCGTCTGGATGCAGTGGCCTACCGCATGGGTTTCGGTGCTTCCCGTGCGGAAGCCCGTCAGGTGGTGCGCCACAACGGCGTGCTGGTGAACGGCAAGCGGGTGAACATTCCCTCTTACACCGTTCGTCCTGGTGACGAAATCCAGCTGACCGACGGCGCTCGCAACCAGTTGCGCGTCAAGGCTTCCCTGGAAGCCGCCGAGTCCCGTGGTTTCCCGGAATGGCTCGCGATGGACGTCAAGGCTGGCAAGGGCACGTTCAAGGCCTACCCGCAACGTGCGGAGCTGCCTGCGACCCTGAACGAAGGTCTGGTCGTCGAACTGTATTCGCGTTAATGGCGGTCGCGCCTCTTAGGGCGCGACTCTAGAGAAGGATTGTCGATGCAAAGTAATGCTCTGCTGAAACCGCGCATCATCGAGGTGCAGAATGTTTCGCCGGTGCACGCTCGTGTGACGATGGAGCCGTTTGAACGCGGCTTCGGTCACACTCTGGGCAACGCGCTCCGTCGCATTCTGCTGTCCTCGCTGCCGGGCTACGCACCGACCGAAGTTTCGATCGAGGGCGTACTGCACGAGTACTCCACGCTGGACGGTGTTCGGGAAGACGTGGTTGATCTTCTGCTGAACCTGAAGGGCGTTGTTCTCAAGCTGCATGGTCGGAACGAAGCGACGCTGTCTCTGACGAAGTCTGGTGAAGGTGTTGTCACTGCCGCTGATATCGAGCTCTCGCACGATGTGGAAGTGATCAACCCGGATCACGTGCTGGCGCATCTCGCGCCCGGCGGCAAGCTGGATCTGCAGATCAAGGTCGAGCAGGGCCGTGGCTATGTTCCTGGTAACCAGCGTCCGGCTGCGGGCGAATCCAAGACCATTGGTCGCATTGTGCTCGATGCTTCCTTCAGTCCGGTTCGTCGCGTCAGCTACACGGTTGAGAGCGCTCGCGTCGAGCAGCGTACCGACCTGGATCGTCTGGTCCTCGATATCGAGACCAACGGTGCCGTGGATCCTGAAGAGGCCGTCCGTTTCGCTGCCCGTGTGCTGATGGATCAGCTCTCGGTGTTTGCGGATCTGGAAGGTACTCCGACTGCGATCGAAGCGCCGAAGGCTCCCGCCATCGACCCGATCCTGCTGCGCCCGGTGGATGACCTCGAACTGACCGTTCGCTCCGCGAACTGCCTCAAGGCCGAGAACATCTACTACATCGGTGATCTGATCCAGCGCACCGAAACCGAACTGCTCAAAACGCCGAACCTTGGTCGGAAGTCTCTGAACGAGATCAAGGAAGTCCTGGCCTCCCGCGGCCTGACGCTCGGCATGAAACTTGAAAACTGGCCGCCGGCCGGGCTGGAAAAGCTCGGTTGAGCGTAACGAAGAAGAGGTAATTCCAAATGCGTCACCGTAACGGTCTTCGCAAGCTCAACCGCACCAGCAGCCACCGTCAGGCTATGCTGCGCAACATGGCGAACTCCCTGCTGCGTCACGAGGTCATCAAGACCACCGTGCCGAAGGCCAAGGAACTGCGCAAGGTTGTTGAGCCCCTGATCACCCTCGGCAAGAAGCCGAGCCTGGCCAACCGCCGCCTGGCTTTCGATCGCCTCCGCGATCGTGAGATCGTCGTCAAGATCTTTGACGAACTGGGCCCGCGTTTCGCGACCCGCAACGGCGGTTACCTGCGTATCCTGAAGTGTGGTTTCCGCGATGGCGACAACGCCCCGATGGCGTTCGTTGAGCTGCTGGATCGTCCGGACGGCGAAGTTGCTGCTCCGGAAGCGGAACAGGCTGCAGCCTAAGTAATACCAATCTGCAACCATGTTGTAGATGCACGAGAGCCGGCGAAAGCCGGCTTTTGTGTTTGTAGTGGCCGGTGCACGCCGGGTGATCTGTTGAAGTCCCATTGTGATCTTGCGGTGCTGCTAGGTCCGCATGTTGCGGAAGGGGCTGCGCGCGGCAGTCGGCATTGAGATGCAGCGCGGCTCTGACCGCGCAGGTGTTGTGGGTGATCGGTGGCGCGCCAGAAACCAGAAGGCCCTTCGGCAGCGATGCCGAAGGGCCTTCTTGTGACACAGTGGCTGGCGCAGCCAGGAGGGGATCAGCCGACGATCATTCCCGCACCGACCGTGTTGTTGGTCGATTCGTCAATGATGATGAAGGCGCCGGTGGCACGGGATGCTTCGTAGTTGTCGGCGAAGATCGGCTGGGCCAGCTTCAGGGTCAGCCGGGCGATGTCGTTCATCGCCAGGGTGGTGGCCGGCTCGTTCTCCAGGGAGTTGATGTCCACGCGGTGAGCGATGACGGCGACCTTGGCCTTCACCTCGCGGGTGGTGTGGCGCAGCCAGTAGGTGCGGGCGGGCGACAGGGGCGTTTCGGACAGCCAGCAGACAACAGCGTCGATCTGCTTGGTCTGGGCCGGCAGCTCGTCGCTATTGACGATCATGTCGCCGCGGGAGATGTCGATCTCGTCCTCGAGCAGCAGGGTCACGGACTGCTCGTGGATGGCCTTGTCGAGGGAGGCGCCGTAGAGCTGGATGTCCTTGACCTTGGTGGTGAGGCCGTTGGGCAGCACCGTGACGCTGTCGCCGACCTTGATCTCCCCGGCTTCGACACGACCCATGAAGCCGCGGTAATCGTGCAGCTCGGGGTTGTCGGAGGCCTGCGGGCGGCAGACGTACTGGACCGGGAAGCGGAAGCTCTCGGCCTGCTCGGTGTGGGCGGCGGGGGCGCTCTCGAGGATGTCGATCAGCGTCGGGCCGTCGTACCAGTCAAGGCGTTCGCCACGGTCCACGATCATGTCGCCATTGAGGGCCGACAGGGGGATGAAGCGCACGTCGCTGAGGCCGATCTGCTCGGCGAAGGCCTTGTAGTCGGCCACGATCTGGTTGTAGGTGGCCTGGTCGTAATCCACCAGGTCCATCTTGTTCACGGCCACCAGCAGGTGGGGAATGCCGACCAGCTTGGCGAGGTAGCTGTGGCGGCGGGTCTGGGTCAGCACGCCCTTGCGTGCATCGATCAGGATGATCGCCAGGTTGGCCGTGGAGGCCGCGGTGAACATGTTACGGGTGTACTGCTCGTGGCCGGGGGCGTCGGCAATGATGTACTTGCGCGTGCCGGTCGAGAAGTAGCGGTAGGCCACGTCGATGGTGATGCCCTGCTCGCGCTCGGCCTGCAGGCCGTCGGTCAGCAGGGACAGGTCCACGGCGGTCAGCCCGCGCTTGTTCGAGGTGCGCTCGATGGCGGTCAGGGTGTCGGCGAGGATGGCCTTGGTGTCGAACAGCAGGCGGCCGATCAGGGTGCTCTTGCCGTCATCGACGGAGCCGCAGGTCAGGAAGCGGAGCAGGCCCCGGTCTTCTACTTGATGGGCGCTCATTTAGAAGTAACCCTCTTTCTTGCGTTGTTCCATGGAGGCGTCGCTGGTCTGGTCGTCCAGGCGGGTGGCGCCGCGCTCGGTGATGGTGGTGGTGGCGGTTTCCAGCACGATCTTCTCGACGGTGTCGGCATCCGACTGGACCGGAGCGGTGCAGGAGATATCACCGACGGTGCGGAAGCGCACCTGCAGGTCGATGATCTCTTCACCGGCCTTGGGCAGGTTGGTCAGCTCGCCGTTGGTCAGGGGGACATTCACGGGCACGATGGCGCCCTGGCGCATCACCACCGGGCGGGTGTGGGCGAAGTAGATAGAGGGCAGCTCGAGGCCTTCGCGCTCGATGTACTGCCACACGTCCATCTCGGTCCAGTTGCTGATCGGGAAGGCGCGGATGTTCTCGCCCTTGTGGCTGCGGGCGTTGTAGAGGTTCCACAGCTCGGGGCGCTGGTTCTTCGGGTCCCATTGGCCGAATTCGTCGCGGAAGCTCATGATCCGCTCCTTGGCCCGGGCCTTTTCCTCGTCCCGGCGGGCGCCGCCGATACAGGCATCGAAGCCGAACTCCTCGATGGCCTCGAGCAGCGTGACCGACTGGTGCTTGTTGCGGGATTCGTTCTCGTGCTTGAGGACGACCGTGCCGCGCTTCATGGAGTCTTCGACGGAGCGCACGATCAGGCGCTCGCCCAGCTCGGCGGCGCGCTTGTCGCGGAATTCGACGACTTCCTTGTAGTTGTGGCCGGTGTCGATGTGCATCAACGGGAAGGGAAACTTGCCGGGACGGAAGGCCTTTTCTGCGAGGCGCAGCATGCAGATGGAGTCCTTGCCGCCGGAGAACAGCAACACCGGGTTGCTGCACTGGCCGGCCACTTCACGCATGATGTGGATGGCTTCGGATTCGAGCCAGTCCAGGTGGCTCAGGGTTTGTTTGGTCAGCGTCGACATGGCTTTACTCAATGGGTGATTCTTGGGCGCGCATTACTTCTTGACGTGCAGGCCGCATTCCTTGGATTCCGGATTTTCCCACCACCAGCGCCCCGCGCGCACATCCTCGCCGATCGAGACCGGGCGGGTGCACGGAGCACAGCCGATGCTGGGGTAGAACTTGTCGTGCAGGGCGTTGTAAGGCACCTGGTTGAGGCGGATGTAAGCCCACACCTCCTTCTCGGTCCAGTCGGCCAGCGGGTTGAACTTGATCAGGCCATTGCCTTGGTCGAATTCGCGCTTGGGCAGATCGGTGCGGGTGGTGGACTGCTGGGCCCGCAGGCCGGTGATCCAGGCCTGCTTGCCGGCCAGGGCGCGGCCCAGGGGCTCGACCTTGCGGGCGTGGCAGCAGGCCTTGCGCAGCTCGACGCTGTCGTAGAAGGCGTTGATGCCGTGCTCGCGGGTGAAGGCCTCGATGGCCTCATGCCGGGGGTAGAAGAACTTCAGCTTGAGACCGTAGTGCTGCTGCACCTTGGCCATCAGGTCGTAGGTCTCGAGGGGCAGGCGGCCGGTGTCGAGGGAAAAGATCTCGATCGGCAGCTTGTGCGTGGCGATGACGTCGGTGAGGACCATGTCCTCGGCGCCGAGGCTGTTGGCCATGGTGATGGCCGGCAGTTCGGCCGCCCAGGCGGCCAGGTCGGCCTTCAGGGTGGCGACCTTGGCTTCCAGGCTGGCACGCAGGGCGGGATCGTCGAGCTTGGGGTTCTGGTTGGGATGCATGCGGATCTCCCTCAGGCGGCGCGCCGGGCGCGGCGGAACAGGGGCTCGGGCTGGTCCACGGCGGCCTGGTAGGGCGCCGAGAAGTCCTGCAGGCTGGCCAGGGCTTCCTCGAGCTGGGCGTCGCTGTACTTGCCGGTCTTCGGCTGGATGGCATCGAAGCCGCAGCGCTGCATGAAGAAGAACTGGTCGCGCAGCACGTCGCCGATGGCGCGGATCTCGCCCTTGAAGCCATAGCGGGTGCGCAGCAGGGCGGCACCGGAGTAAGCGCGCCCGTCGGTGAACTTGGGAAAGTTGAGGGCTACTGCGGACAGGCTGTCGAGGTCCTCGGCCAGATCGTCGACGCTCTCGTGGCTGTCCAGCCACACGCCGACGGCCTTGTTGTCGGACAGCACGCCCTTGTGGGCCTGCCACACGGCGAGGGGCACGAACACCGGGCCCTCGGGCAGGCTGAGGGCTTCGGGGGCCTGCGTTTCGTCGAGAACCAGGATCTGCGCGGCGTCGTCGATGACACTGCCGTTCTTGATGAGCTTAGGCATGCTGCTTCCTTTCGATGATGGCGGCGTCGCCATACACGCCGATCTTGAACGGGTCGAGGCCGATGCGGCGGACGGTTTCGATGAAACGCTCGCCCTCCAGGCGCTGGGCCCGGTAGACGTCGATGATGTTGGTGATGACATCCGGCATTTCGGCGGCGGCAAAGGAGCGGCCGATGACCTTGCCGATGCTGGTGTCGTTGCCCTGGCTGCCGCCGAGGCTGACCTGGTACCACTCGGAGCCGTTCTTGTCGACGCCGAGGATGCCGATGTGGCCCACGTGGTGATGGCCGCAGGAGTTCATGCAGCCCGAGATGTTGAGTTCGATCTCGCCGATGTCGTAGAGGTAGTCCAGGTCGTCGAAGCGGGCCTGGATGGCATTGGCGATGGGGATCGACTTGGCGTTGGCCAGGGCGCAGAAGTCGCCCCCCGGGCAGCAGATCATGTCGGTCAGCAGGCCGAAGGTGGGCGTCGCCAGACCGGCGGCACGGGCCTTTTCCCAGACCGCGAAGAGGTCGGACTGCTTCACGTCGGCCAGCACCAGGTTCTGTTCGTGGGTGGCCCGCACTTCGCCGAAGCTGTAGGCGTCGGCCCAGTCGGCGACCTGGTCGAGCTGGGCGTCGGTGATGTCACCCGGAGCGCGGCTGGGGTCCTTGAGGGACAGCACCACCACGGCGTAGCCGGGCACCTTGTGGGCCAGCACATTGCGCCGGGTCCAGGCCGCAAAGGCCGGGTTGGCCGCGCGCTGGCTGGCGTAGGCGGCGTCGTCTGCCGGCAGCGTCTCGTAGGCCGGGGTCGTGAAATGGGTGGCCACGCGGGCGACCTCGGCTTCGGTCAGGGTGTTCGGACCGTTCTTGCCGAAAGCCCATTCCTCCTCCACCTGACGCTTGAACTCGGCAATGCCGAGCGCTTTCACGAGGATCTTGATGCGGGCCTTGTAGAGGTTGTCACGCCGGCCATAGCGGTTGTAGACCCGCAGGATGGCCTCGCAGTAAGTGATGATGTGTTGCCAGGGCACGAAATCGATGATCTCGGTGCCGATGATCGGGGTGCGGCCCATGCCGCCACCGACCAGCACGCGGAAGCCGATCTCGCCAGCGGCATCACGCTTGAGCTCGAGACCGATGTCGTGGCACTGGATGACCGCCCGGTCCTGGGTGGCGCCATTCACGGCGATCTTGAACTTGCGCGGCAGGAAGGCGAATTCGGGATGGAAGGTGCTCCACTGGCGCAGCACCTCGCACCAGGGCCGCGGGTCGATGTACTCGTCGCCGGCGACACCGGCGAAGGGGTCGGAGGTGATGTTGCGGATGCACGCGCCGGAGGTCTGGATGGCGTGCATCTCGACCTTGGCCAGCTCGGCCAGGATCTCCGGCACGACCTTCAGCTCGGGCCAGTTGAATTGCACGTTCTGGCGCGTGGTGATGTGGGCGTAGCCCTTGTCGTGGGTGCGGGCGATGTGCGCCAGGGTGCGCACCTGGGTCGAGGAGAGCAGGCCGTAGGGCACGGCGACCCGCAGCATCGGCGCATGGCGCTGGATGTACAGGCCGTTCTGCAGGCGCAGCGGGCGGAACTCGTCATCGGTGAGTTCGCCGGCCAGGTAGCGGCGGGTCTGGTCGCGGAACTGGGCGACGCGTTCGTCGACGATTTTCTGGTCGTAGGAGTCGTAACGGTACATGGGAATAGTCCTGGTTGTTCTCAGGGGCCGGTCAGGCCGCGATCAGCTTGCTGCCTACCAAGACCAGCATGGTTGCCAGAATCGGACGCAGCACCCGGTCGGGGACCCGGGTGGAAATATGGGAGCCCAGCCAGATGCCCGGCAGCGAGCCGATCAGCAGGCTGCCGAGCAGCGACCAGTCGACGCTGCCCAGGAACCAGTGGCCGATGCCGGCCACCAGGGTCAGGGGGACGGCGTGGGCGATGTCGCTGCCGACGATGCGCAGGGTGGGCAGGCGGGGGTACAGGAAGAACAGGGCGCTCACCCCCAGGGCGCCGGCGCCCACGGAGGAAATCGACACCAGCACGCCCAGCACCGCGCCAGTGATGATGGTCAGGATCCGGGTGCGCCCGGGATTCTCCTGCCCGCCACTGTGCCGGAGGGCAAAGTCCTGGATGTGCTTGCGGAAGATGATCGCTACCGCCGTGAGCAGCAGGGCGACCCCCAGGGAAACCTTGATCAGGCTGGTGGCGCCGCCGATCCCCCCCGGCGCGAACCAGGCCAGGGTCAGCAGCGTCAGCGCCGCCGCCGGTATGCTGCCGCTCGCCAGGCGGCGCGTGACCTGCCAGTCCACCGTGCCTTTCATGCCGTGGGCCAGCGTGCCGCCGGCCTTGGTGACTGCGGCATAGAGCAGGTCGGTGCCGACGGCCACGGAAGGGTTGATGCCGAACAGCAGGACGAGCAGGGGCGTCATCAGGGAGCCTCCTCCCACGCCGGTGAGGCCGACGATGGCGCCGACAGAAAAACCTGCAATTGTGTAAGCAATACTCATGATCTATCCGGACTCCTTGTGCATTGCATCGTAAAGCCTGTTGTTAGAGCCAAGAAGGAGTTTTAGGTTAGACTGTTAGAAGAAATAGTTATAAACCGTGGTCTGCAAGCCGGAGGCGTCGATGAACATTCAGCAATTGCGCTATGTCTTCGAAGTGGCACGGCATCGCCTCAATGTGTCGGAGGCGGCGGAGGCGTTGTTTACCTCCCAGCCCGGGGTCTCCAAGCAGATCCGTCTGCTGGAGGAAGAGCTGGGTATCGAGATCTTCGTGCGTCACGGCAAGCGTCTGGTGGGAATCACCGATCCCGGCCGGCAGGTACTCGGTATCGCGGGGCGCATTTTGCAGGAAGTGGACAATCTGCGCGAGGTTGGCGCTGAGTTCAGCAACGAAGCCACCGGCAGCCTGTCGATCGCCTTCACCCACACCCAGGCCCGCTATGCCCTGCCGAAGGTGGTGCAGGCCTTCATGGCGCGCTATCCCAACGTGCGTCTTTCCTTTCATCAGGGCAACCCGCGGCAGGTCTGCGAGTATGTGCTGTCGGGGGAGGCGGACATCGCCATCGCCACGGAAGCCATCGCGGAGCACGAGGATATCGTGATGCTGCCTTGCTACCAGTGGAACCGCTGCGTCATCGCGCCGCTGCGCCACCCCATCCTGTCCGAGCAGCCGCTGACCCTCGAAGCCATCGCCCGTTATCCGGTGGTTACCTACGACTTTGCCTTCACCGGGCGAAACCGTATCAACGAGGCCTTCACCGGGCGGGGGCTCAAGCCCAACGTGGTGCTGACCGCCATCGACTCCGATGTGATCAAGACCTATGTGGCCATGGGGCTCGGGGTCGGCATCGTCGCCCGCATGGCCTTCGATCCCGGCACCGACCGGGATCTGGGAATGGTCGATGCGGCGCATCTGTTTGCTTCCAGCACGACCCGTATCGGCCTGCGCAGGAACGCCTGGTTGCGGGGCTATGTGTATGCCTTCATCGAACTCTTCGCGCCGCAGCTGACGCGGCGGGTCATCGAGGCCGCGCTGGCCGGCGGAGGGCAGGACCCAGGCCTTTGAGCGGGCAAAGCAAAAGAGCCCGGTTGCCCGGGCTCCTTCGTCAGCGCTACGTATGCTGCTCAGTGCTTCCTGCTGCGACGGGTGTTCCAGGCCAGGGCTCCGAGGCCGAGCGACAGGAGGGCCAGCGGTGCGGGTTCGGGAACCTTGGTCGGGGTCGTCACCGGGGCGATCCAGGCACTTTCGCCGCCGCCATTGAGGTAGGCCATTTCCCAGGTCACCTGCATGGTGTCATAGTCGCCGCTCTGGACCGCAGCGTCGAGTTCCGGGCTGTTCACCATGAAGGCCGCGGTGTCGTTGCCCAGGTTGGTATTGACGTACTTGCTGTTGCCGAAGGCGCAGGTGCCGGTGCTGTCCGGGAAACCGACGAACTGGGTGCCGACCACGCAGATGCCGGCGTGCACATAGATCCACGGGCCGTAGTCATACGTGGCCTGGTTGGTGAAGTCCGTGTCCGGGCCCGTCGGAGCAGGCAGGGCATTGCCCGGGGACAGGGGGGAGTCGCCGACCGTGGGCTGCCCGCCCAGGTAGAAGGTCTTGGTCGAGCTGCCGTCATCCTTGATCAGGGTGACCTTGCCCCAGATCAGCAGGTCAGTGTCGAGCAGGCCGCTGTTGCTGCCGGTTTCATTGAACGAGAAGAAGAAGACGATGGGCGTACCGTTGAGCGTCTTCAGGGTATTCACCCGGATGTCCCAGCTGTTTTCGGAGTCGCCGGTAAATTCATTGGCGCCGGAGCCGCCGCCATTGGCCACCTTCGGGTCGGCCACGCCACCCGGATTGGCGGTGATGGTGGAGAAGGTATCGGCCGTGTTGTTGGACGGCGTCTTGTAGGTTCCGTCCACGAAGCCCTGCAGGTTGCCTGCACCTTCCTGGCCGTTGTTCTGACCGATGATCGTGTACGGCGCAATCTGCCCGGGAGCGGCCGGCAGGTCATAGCCGCCGGTGGGGTTCTGCAGGTCCAGCAGGGCCAGCGAGAACACATTGAAATCGTTGGCGCGCAGGCAGTTGGAGGTCGGGTTGGTGCCGCAGCTGGCGGTGGGCAGTTCCACGGCGCTGGCGGCGGCCGGGGCGAGCATGAGCGCGCTGGCGGTGGTCAGGCAGGTCAGTGCTCCCTGGATGGTCTTCTTGGCGTGCCGTCTCATTATCTTTCTCCTTTGGTGTCAGGCGCTGAAACCGAAATTAGCTTCCTTGATGTTGTCAAGCACGCCTCGTGCCAATTTTGGCAAATTTGCGCAATTTGAGCCTGGGCGCGGCGCTGCGGGCGAAGATCATGCGGATTGATTTTCAGGGCTTGACTGGAGGTGTAAATGATGCCGACGCCGATGGGGATGGACGGGTCGCCGCTCCGCAATTTTGCGCGAATGGCCGGTGGTCGATGGAAACGCACCATTAATTCATATGCTTACGGATTCTGGTTGTTGGGGCGGGTCTTTTTTCTTTGGCGTCAATGGATTGGGATTGACGAATGGTCTTCCGGTTCAACGTCCGGCATGGTGATTGCATGGGGCGTGTGGGCCGAGGGTGAATGAGGGGCGTGAGCGTCAAATGTAAATAAATCTGACAAATATGCTATGGGTATTCCATGGAGCCTTGTTTCTGTGGTTTGTTACCAGATCCTTCGCCTGCGAGTCCCGGTCACGGCTTTGTGAGAGACTCGGGGGCTAACGTCGTCGCATCTTTCAATCATGCAATCCCTGACCACCTTCGCTGCGCTGCTGCTGGCTTCCGTACTGTTCGTACCCCTGTTCAAGCGCGCGGGTCTGGGCACCGTGCTGGGCTATCTCGCCGTGGGTATGCTGATCGGACCATCCGGCATCAAGCTGGTACGGGATCCGGACAACCTCATGCATACCGCCGAGCTCGGGGTGATCCTGCTGCTCTTTGTCATTGGCCTCGAACTCAAGCCGTCCCGCCTGTGGGCCCTGCGCCGCTCGGTCTTTGGCCTCGGTGCCCTGCAGTTGTTCGGGGTGGCTGTGGCACTGGCCGGTGCGTGCCGCTATTTCGGGCTGTCCTGGTCTGCCTCGGCCGTGGTGGGGATCATCCTGGCGCTGTCGTCCACGGCCTTCGTGTTGCCGACCCTGGCCGAGCGCCGTGAGCTGTCCACCCGGCATGGCCGGGAGGCCTTTGCGATCCTGCTGTTCCAGGATCTGTCGGTCATTCCCCTGCTGGCCCTGATCCCCCTCTTCGGCACCGGCAAGCCCACCGCCTTGACCCATCCGGCGGTGGGCCTCGGTCTGCTGGTGGCCGTTGCGGTGATCGGCCGGCCGCTGCTGGATGCCCTGTTCCGCCATGTGGCCCGCGTCAATAGCCGGGAGATGTTCACCGCGGCGGCGCTGGTCACCGTGCTCGGGCTCGCCTTGCTGATGCAGGCGGGCGGCCTGTCGATGTCGCTGGGTGCCTTCGTGGCCGGGGTGCTGCTCGCCGATTCGGAGTTCCGCCACGAGCTGGAGGCGTCCATCGCGCCCTTCCAGGGCTTGCTGCTCGGCCTGTTCTTCATGGCCGTGGGCATGGCCACCAACCTCGAACTGCTGGTCAGGCAGCCCCTGCAGATCGTCGGCCTGACTGCAGGGCTGATCGCCGTGAAGTTCGCCGTTCTATACGCGCTGCGCCGCCTGGTCGGTGGGCCGGCCCAGGAGGCTCGGCAACTCTCCCTGGCCTTGGCGCAGGGGGGCGAATTCGCCTTCGTGCTGTTCGACGCGGCCCAGTCCTTCCGGGTGCTGGGCGAAGTGCAGGCGGATCGCCTGACTCTGGTGGTGGCCCTGTCCATGGCGTTTTCGCCACTCCTGCTGCTGCTCGGTGACCGGCTGACCCGGATGGCCCGCGAGAAGGCGCCGGTGCGTGCCTATGACGAGATGCCCGATGAGTCCAGCGAGGTGGTGATCGCCGGTTTCGGCCGGGTCGGCCAGATCGTCGGCCGGTTGCTGCTGGCGCGGGGGGTGAGCTTCACCGCCCTCGATGCGGATGCCGGGCAGGTCGATACGGTGCGGCGATTCGGGCTGAAGGTCTTCTACGGGGATGCCGCCCATCTTGACCTGCTGTACGCCGCCCAGGTGAACAAGGCAAAGGTCCTGGTGCTGGCCATCGACGACGTGGAGGCCTCCCTGCGTACCGCCGAGCTGGTGCGCCGCCACTTCCCCCATGTGCAGATCGTGGCCCGGGCGCGCAACCGCTTCCATGCCGGGCGGCTGATGGACCTGGGGATCGAGCGGCAGATCCGCGAGACCCTGCCGGCCAGTCTCGAGATGGCGCGCTGGACTCTCGAATGCCTGCATGAGCCGCCTGCCCTCGCCGAGCAGCTGGTCACGCGCTTCGCCAGGCACGACGCGGAGGTGCTGGCCCGCCAGCAGGCCATCGCCCATGATGAGGGCAAGCTGATCCAGTCGTCCCTGGAGGCCCGGGAAGAGCTGGCCCAGGTGCTGGAGGAGGCCCGTCTGGCCTTTACCCGCAAGGGGCGGGGGGCCTGAGGCGGGATTGCCGGCTTACAGCCCGGGGAGTTCTTCCACCATTTTTCCAAGGCCCCAGCCTGCCGCGAGGGCCAGCATCAGCGCAATGCGTGCCTTGACGGGGGGCAGGCTGCCGGCGGTGAGCCAGCCTCGCCGGTCATCGTCGGCGTTGGCATTGCGGATCACCGGGCCATCGCAGCGACTGGCGCGCAGGATGGTCACGCCGGCTGCTTGTGCCTGTGCGAGGGCCGCCTCCCAGGCGATGGGGACGCTGCCATGGCCGGTGAGGGCCAGCACCAGGCCCCGGGCTCCCTGGCTCGTGCAGAAGTCAATGAGGGCTGAAGGCGCTCCGGCATAGCCGGGCAGGATGTCCACCCGCGGCAAGGATGTGAGCGGGAGTGCCGCAAAGCGCCCTGCGGAGTCCTTGGCGGTATGTGGCGCGGATGCGTCGTCGACCAGGCGTTCGCTGAATGCATCCAGGCCCTTGCTGCGTGCCTTGAAGACCTGGCGTGCGCCGAAGTCGGAGCCGTTCATGCACACCCGCACGCCGTGCCGGGCCGCGCCCGGCTGGCTCGCCAGGCGCAGGGCGTCCCGGATGTTGCCAGGGCCGTCGGCCTCGGGGTGGTCGGCGGGGCGCATGGCGCCGGTGAGGATGACGGGCTTGCCGGGGGGCAGAGTCAGGTGCAGGAAATAGGCTGTCTCCTCCATGGTGTCGGTGCCGTGCAGGATCACCAGGCCGTCGACGGCCGGATCCTGCAGGGCCCGCCGGGCCGCCGCGAGCAGGATCAGCCAGTCGGAGGGGGTCATGTCCTTGCTGTCCAGCGACAACACCTGCTCGGCATCCAGGCTCGGTCCTGCGTGGTCCGGCATGTCCTTCAGCAGATGTTCGACCGGTAGGACGGCCGCGGTGTAGCGGTGGCCGCCGCTGGCGGCATCGGCAGTGCCGGCGATGGTGCCGCCCGTGGCCAGGATGCGGATCATGGCGCGCTCAGTGCTGGAGGATCTTGGCGAGGAACTGGCGTGCGCGCTCGGAGCGTGGGTTGCCGAAGAAGGCCTCCTTGGCGTCGTCCTCGACGATCTGTCCCTTGTCCATGAAGATGACGCGGGAGGCGAC
>WBTZ01000220.1 GCA_009026175.1 Zoogloea sp.
GGCGCGGGAGAGCCTGGCGGGGTTCTGGGAGGCGGTGGCGGATTCGACGCCCTTCGAGCTGGATCTGCTGCACAGCTTCAACCCTTCCGGCGATGGTTCGCTGCCGGGGCCGCTGGTGGCGATGCTGGAATGGACGCGGCATTTCTCGCCCTACCAGCTCAATCCCTTCGAGCTCAACCCGCTGCGCGATGTGGTGCGGGCGCGCTTCGATTTCGAGCGGTTGCGGCGGGACTGTCAGCTGAAGCTGTTCATCGCGGCGACGCGGGTGCGTACCGGCAAGGTGCGCCTGTTCCGCACCGGGGAGCTGAGCGAGGAGGCCTTGCTGGCCTCGGCCTGTCTGCCCACCCTGCACCATGCGGTGGAGATCGAGGGCGAGGCGTACTGGGATGGAGGCTTCACCGCCAATCCGGCGGTCTATCCGCTGATGTACGAGTGCGCCGCGCCGGACATCGTGCTGGTGCTGCTGAATCCCCTGGTGCGCGAGGAGGCGCCGCGCAGCGCCGAGCAGATAGCCGCGCGCAGCATGGAGCTGGGTTTCTCCACGACCTTCCTGCGCGAGATGCGCATGATCGCCCAGGCGCGGGCCTACATCGGGGAGGGGAAGGGCTGGATGCCGCTGGGGCGCTTCGAGCGCAAGCTGATGTCCTTACGCTTCCACATGATCGAGGCCGAGGAACTGGCCGCGGTGGGGAACGGCAGCAAGCTCAACGCGACGCGGGCCTTCCTGCACGAACTGCGTGACCTGGGCCGCGCCCGGGCGGCCCGCTGGCTGCGCCTGCACCAGGGCGCGCTGGGCCATCGCGAGACGGCGGACGTGGACGGCCTGTTCAGCTGACGCGCTGCGCACCGCCGGCGGGCATGTGCCTCCCGCTGGTGCGCCCCGGGGGGCCGGGTGGAATGCCTCAGAACTCGACTTCCAGTTCCTCGATGTCGTCGGGTTCCAGCCTGGCCGCGTCGATCCACGGCTGCATTTCCGGCATGGCCATGATGGTTGCGCAATAGGCCGCGCAGGCGGCGTCGAGGGGCACGTCGTAGGTCAGGAAGCGGGTGGCCACCGGGGCGTACATGGCGTCGGCGAGGGTGCGCCCGGTGCCGAACAGGTAGGGGCCGCCGTAGCGCTGCAGGCAGTCGCGCCAGATCTCGGTGACCCGCTCGATGTCGCCCTGGGCGCGTGACCACACGGTGAACTTGGGGAAGCGGGCCTTCAGGTTCATGGGCAGGGCCGCACGCAAGGCACTGAAACCGGAGTGCATTTCGCCGCAGATCGAGCGGCAGTGGGCCCGGGCGGCCGGGTCGGCGGGCAGCAGGCCGGCCTTGGGCTTGAGCTCGTTGAGGTATTCGCCGATGGCCAGGGTGTCCCACACCGAGATGGCCCCATGGGTGAGGCGCGGCACGCGCACCGACGGGGCCAGCAGCAGGAGTTCGGCGCGGGCGCCGGGGTCATCCTGCTCGACCATCTCCTCGCTGAAGTCCAGTCCGGCAAAGCGGGCCATGAGCCAGCCGCGGAGAGACCAGGACGAATAGTTCTTGCTGCTCAGGGTGAGGGTGGCGGCGGCCATGGGGTGTCTCCTGGAAGCGTGCGAAGCGGGATTGCCAGCCTGTTTCTAGCAAAGCGCATGCCGGCCGCCCCGGCTGCGCGGCATGTCTATTGCTTGATCGTACTCACCAACATGAGCACCTACAAAAACGACCATGTCCCCCAACAGCCCCGCCCTGCATTACCAGGCCTACCAGGCCCTGGCCGACCTGACCACGCCGGCGCGCACGGTGGCGCGTGCGCTGGCGCCGTGGCTGCACCACAGCCTGTTCTGGTACCCGCACAGCCGCATGTTGCGCAAGGCGGCGGCGGCCTGCGAGGTGATCGCCCTGTCGGGGCTCACCCACCATCGGCCGCCCTTCGGCATCGATGCCGTCGACACTGACCAGGGGCGCTGCCGGGTGGTGGAGGAGGCGGTGTTCGCCACGCCTTTCTGTACCCTGCAACGCTTCCGCCGGGAGCCGGCCATCGAGGGCCAGCCCAAGGTGCTGCTGGTGGCGCCGGTGTCGGGCCACTTCGCGACCCTGCTGCGGGGCACCGTGCAGACCTTGCTGCAGGACCACGACGTGTATGTGACCGACTGGCACAACGTGCGGGATATCCCCCTGTCTGAGGGCGCCTTCGACCTGAACACCTTCATCGAGCACATCATCCGCTTCGTGGACTGGCTGGGGCCGCATACCCACCTGGTGGCGGTGTGCCAGCCCACCGTGCCGACCCTGGCCGCGGTGGCGGTGATGGCTGAGGAGGGCCACCCCCACCAGCCGCGCAGCATGACGCTGATGGCCGGCCCGATCGATTGCCGGATCAATCCGACCGAAGTGAACAACATGGCCACCAGCAAGCCGATCGAGTGGTTCGAGCGCAATCTCATCGGGGTGGTGCCGCTGCGCTACAAGGGGGCTTTCCGCCGCGTGTATCCGGGCTTCCTGCAGATCTCCGCCTTCATGAGCATGAACCTGGACCGCCACAAGGAGTCCTTCCACCGGATGTACGGGCATTTTGTCGAGGGCGATACGCTCAAGGCCCATGGCATCAAGGAGTTCTACGACGAATACCTGGCCATGATGGACCTGCCGGCCGAGTTCTACCTGCAGACGGTGCGTTCGGTGTTTCAGGAATACCTGTTGCCGCGAGGGCAGATGACTTACCGGGGGCGTCCGGTACGTCCGGAGTTCATCCGCCGGACTGCCTTGTTTACGGTCGAAGGGGAGCGGGACGACATCTGTTCCATCGGCCAGACCCTGGCCGCCCACGACCTGTGCAGCAAGCTGGCGCCCTATCGTAAACAGCATCACCTGCAGGCGGGGGTGGGGCACTACGGGGTGTTCAATGGCAAGCGCTGGGATCGCCAGATCTATCCGCGGATCCGCGATTTCATCCATGCCTTCGACGAGTAGGCCGCAGCCTGGCCGCCCGTTGCGGTGCGCAGGCCTCGTGGAACTGGGGCGGGAGCATTCAGTCCGTTAAAGTCTGAAAAACCCTGTGCAGAGTGGGTGTTTCTCCTAAAGGCCGCGCGCCCTGGGCCGATACGCAACGGGTTGCAGCCCATTCCCGTTCGCGAAGAAGAAAAATGATCAACAACAAGCCCATCGCCCGGCAGGTCGTCCTGCTGTGCACCCTCGGTGTCACCCTGATGGTCGCCATCCTGGTGGCTGCCGTCGCCATGATGTCCCGTCAGAATGCCCTGACCAAGGCCGAGGAGTCCCTGGCCCTGCAGGCCGACATGACCATCTCCATGCTGGCCTATGCCCAGAACGCGCTGGAGAAGCGCTCCGTCGATGCGCTGGCCCAGTTCATCGAGAGCCTGGACGGCAAGCCACGGCTGACCGGCACCGAGGTGCAGACGGGGGCTGTGAGCCTGCCCGGTCTGGCCGTAGGCAGTCATGTCCTGAACGGTAATGCGGCCCTGCTGACGGCCTATGCCAAGCTGCACACCGACCGGGAGGCCGCCTTCCTGGTGCGCAAGGGCGACCGCTTCTACCGGGCGGCCACACTGCTCAAAGACAAGGATGGCAATTACCGCAACGGTGAATTGGTGGATAGCAACGGCGCCTACCCGGGCATCATGCTGGAGGGGAAGCCATTCCTGGGCTCGCTGGAGCGCAACGGAAAGATGTTCGTGCTGGCTGCGGAACCCCTCAAGGATGCCGCCGGTACCGTCATTGGCGCCGTCACCATGCGGGTGGATGCCGAGAGCAACGTCAAGCTGATCAAGGACAAGCTGAAGGGGATCAAGGTCGGGAAGACCGGCTACCCCTACATCATCTCGGTGCCCTCCGGTGACGCCAAGGATGTGCGCTTCATCTACCACCCGAGCTTCGAGGGCAAGACCCTCAACCAGGTGGAGCCGCGGGTCCAGGATATCGTGCGCAAGCTGGTGGAAACAAAGAACGGTACCCTCGCCTACAAGTGGGGGCCGCCCGATGCCGAGGCCGACAAGATGGTGGTGGTTCGCGAGCTGCCTGATCTGCACTGGCTGGTGGTTACCGGCTCGTGGGTCGAGGAGTTCATCGAGGACGCCAACACCCTGCGCAACCAGATCGCCCTGCTGGCCATTGGTTGCGGCGCCTTGTTGATGATTGCACTGGCCTTCTTCCTGGGCCGGCGCCTCAAGCCCCTGAGCCACCTGGCCGAGCTGGTGTCGCGCTTTGGCAGTGGCGACCTGACCGTGCGGGCGGAAGCCCAGCCGGGCAGCCGCAACGAGATCGACCTGATCGGCAACAGCATCAATTCTGCGGCGGAATCCATGCGTGCCCTGGCGGGCAGCATCCGCCAGACCAGCGACCACCTGCAGCGTGCGGCCAGCAGCATGTCGTCCTCCTCGCAGGCGCTCGGCGAGACGACCCGCCAGCAGAGCAATTCGGCGGGCGCCATGGCCACCACCACGGAGAGCCTGACCCTCAGCGTGGAGCAGGTGGCGGGCAATGCATCGCATGCCCTCGATCTGACCCGCGAGACGGCCTTGTCGGTGGAGGAGGGGGTGAGTTCGGTCAACGACACCATCACCCAGCTCAATGGCACCGCCGGTACGGTGCAGGATGCGGCAGTCCAGGTCGAGAAGCTGGGCCAGCGTTCGGCCGAGATCCACAAGGCGCTCAACGCGATCCGCGACATTTCCGAGCAGACCAACCTGCTGGCCCTCAATGCTGCCATCGAGGCCGCACGGGCGGGTGAGCAGGGCAGGGGTTTTGCCGTGGTGGCCGACGAGGTGCGCAAGCTGGCCGAGCAGTCTGCCAAGTCTGCGTCCCTGATCGACACCATCCTCAACAGCATCCAGGACAGCGTCACCTCGGTGGCCGGAACGGCCCGCAGGGCGGTGGATCAGGTGAGTGGCAACGTGGAGGCGTCGCGCCGGGTTGAAGCGGCCCTGCAGGCCATCCGGGAGCGCGCCGAGCGTGTGTCCGGTGCTGTCGCCGAGATCGCCCGGGCGACCCGCGAGCAGAGCGAGGCCGGCCAGGCCTTGTCCCGCGGGATCGATTCGGTTGCGCGCTCCGTGGCGGATGCGACCCAGTCGGCAGACACCAACCGGGCCCAGGCCGACGAACTGCTGCAGATTGCCCGGGAGCTCGACAACGAGGTGGCGCGCCTGCGCATGTGATGATGTGGGGGCGACTTCAGTCGCCCACGGACTCTGATCAAGCACCTGCGGGCGGCTAGAGCCGCCCCTACGCGGCCCTCACACTCCTCCTACCTCCGCAGCAGGCGGGGCGGGATGCGGTCCAGGGTGGCACAGCCTGCCAAGGCCATGGCGATCTCCAGCTCGTCCCTCAACAGACGGATGACGTGGGCGACCCCCAGGGCGCCGGCGTTGGCGAGGCCGTAGATGTAGGGACGGCCGATCAGCACGGCGCGGGCCCCCAGCGCCATTGCCTTGAGCACATCGGTGCCGCGCCGGATGCCACCATCCACCAGCACGGGCAGGCTGCCTCCGAGCGCATCGACGATGGCCGGCAGGACCCCGGCGGTAGGGGGCAGGGTGTCCAGGGTGCGTCCGCCGTGGTTGGATACGATGAGGCCGGCGACCCGCAGGCGGGCCGCTTCGAGGGCGTCATCCTCGTCCAGGATGCCCTTCAGCAGTACCGGCAGCCGGGTGTGGGCGAGGAGCCAGGCGAGGTCGTCCCAGGTGGGTGCGTGGCGCAACAGGCCGTCGAAGAGGGCGCTCTGGCCAGGTTGCAGGGCGGTGCAGGGAGGCGGCGGCAGGCGCGACAGGTTCACCGCCGAGATGCCCGGTGGGAGACGGAAGCCGGCCCGGCGCTCGCGGTCGCGGGCGCCATTGCAGGGGGCGTCCACGGTGAGGACGAGGGCTTCGTAGCCGGCGGCTTCGGCACGCTGGATCAGTTCCAGATTGAAACCACGGTCGTGCTGCAGGTAGAGCTGGAACCATAGCGGGCCGCGTCCGGTGTCATCGCGTACGGCGTCGGCGACGGCTTCCAGGGGCAGGCTGGCCTGGGTGCTGAGCACCAGGCCGGCCTCCTGGGCCGAGGCGGCGCAGGCCGTCGCCATCTCGCCGTCCGGGTGGGCCATGCGCTGGTAGGCCACGGGGGCGAGCAGGATGGGGT
>WBTZ01000221.1 GCA_009026175.1 Zoogloea sp.
ATTCGATGCAAGGGCCGGCCCTCCCGCCGCCCGGCAACCAAGACCGATTCCTTCCAGGAGAACACACATGCTGAACAAGATCTTCGCTGTCGCCGCCGCCACTGCTTTCGCCGCCACCGCCTTTGCCCAGGCACCCTCCGCCGGGCCCACGGCCGGCCCCACCGCGGGCCCTGTCGCGGCCCCCGCCGCGACCGTCAAGCCGGCTGCGGCAGCCCTCGAGAAGAAGGTCGAAGCACCTAAGGTGGAAGCCGCGAAGGCCGTCGATGGCGCCAAGGCCGGGACCGCGAAGGCGGAAGCCGCCAAGACCAAGGCCACCCACGCCGGCAAGCATGCTGCCGATGCCGCCAAGCCGGGCGCCGACGTCAAGCCCGTCGAGACCATCCCGACCAAGTAAGCCCCCGCGCCATCCGCACGGTCACGCCCGCCCGCCGCCTCGTCGCGGCAGGCGGCCCCCTCCCAGGAGCAACACCATGAAAAAACTCTGGATTCTGGCCCTCGCCGCCACCGCGAGCGCGAACGCATTTGCCGACCGGGGCTGGCATGACGATTGCGACGAGCATTACGGCGGACACCGCCACTGGCGCGACCGCCCTGCCGTGGTCTATGAACAGCCCCAGGTGATCTACCAGGCTCCGCCGGTGGTCTACCCGGCGCCCCGGGTGGTTTACGAGGAGAGGATCGTCTATCGCGACCGCCCCGTTTACTACGCCCAGCCCGAGCCGGTGTACTACGATGCGCCGCCGCCCCGCCCGTACCGCCGTGACAACCGCGTCGTCGGCCAGGCCGTGGGCGCCATTGCCGGCGGCGTGATCGGCAACCAGATCGGCCGCGGCAGCGGACGCATTGCCGCAACCGCAGTGGGTGCCGTGGTCGGTAGCATGGTCGGCGCCCGGGTCGTCGACTATCCCTACTGAATCCGACTGAGACAGCGCGCCGTCAAGGCGCGGACAGATCTGCGGCGGCAAGCCCCGCCTTGAAGCTGGCGGCCATCATCTCGGCCTTGGCCACCGCCGTCACCGCCGCATCCCGCGGCAGGAAGTCCACGGCGGCTTCGCGGAAGAGGGCCAGCCAGCGATCAAAATGTTCGGGCTGCAGGGGCAGGCGCATGTGGGCCGTGTAGGGCGACCCGAAATAGCGCTGGCTGCCCAGCAGGATGCGCGACCAGAAATCGGTCACCACCTGGAGGTGGTGGTCCCAGTCCGCCACCGCAGTGGCGAAGACCGGGCCCAGCACCGGGTCCTGGCGGGCCCGGGTATAGAAGCCCCGCACCAGGGCTTCGAGATGCGCTTCGCCCAAGCTGCCTGCATCCTGCATCACACCTGCCTCCCGAACCCGTCCGGTCAGGCCAGGACGGCCAGCGCCGCCGCGTAATCCGGCTCGTTCTTGATTTCCGGCACCAGCTCGCTGTGCAGCACCTTGTCGTTCTCGTCCAGCACCACCACGGCACGGGCGGTCAGGCCGGCCAGGGGGCCGCTGGCCAGGGCCACGCCGTAGTCCTTGATGAAGGCCGCACCGCGCAGGGTGGACAGGGTCACCACGTTGGACAGGCCTTCAGCGCCGCAGAAGCGGCTCTGGGCAAAGGGCAGGTCGGCGGAGATGCACAGCACGACCGTGTTGGCGATCTCGCTGGCGGACTGGTTGAACTTGCGCACGGAAGTGGCGCAGGTCGGCGTATCGACGCTTGGGAAAATGTTCAGCACCTTGCGCTTGCCGGCGAAACTGGCGAGGGCGGTGTCGGACAGATCCTTGGCGACGAGGGTGAAGGCCGGCGCTTGCTGGCCCTTCTGGGGCAGATCACCCTCCACCTGCACGGGGTTGCCACCCAGGGTAACGGTCGAAGACATGGATAAACTCCTTGGGGATCATGATGCTGTTATTGTGACCGCGCAGGCCGTGGAGCACACGCGGGCAACCATGGTAGGGCCTCGCCGCGGGCTCCGCCAGCCTTTCCTTGGGGCGCTGGCGCACTAAAGCGTCTTGAGATATTCCACCAGGCGCTCCTTGTCGGCCGGCGCCAGGCCGGTGCCGAAATTGTGCCCGCCGTTGCCGTTACCCCGCTCGGCGGTATCGAGCCGGGACCCGACCCGGCGTGCCTCGTCGCTGTCGCTCACGAACCCCACCTTCACCGGGTCATAGACGTCGTAACCCCGCCAGAACACCCGCGGGCGGCGCTCGGGCGGCTCCAGCAGGTCGCGCAGGGTCGGCACGGCACCATTGTGCAGATAGGGCGCCCTCAGCCAGATGCCGTCCAGGAAGGGGATCTTGTAGCCCTGCAGGGGCGCCTCCACCAATCCCTTGCGGCGGATTCCCATCTCTCCGACGATCCGGTTGGCGGCTTTGGCTGCATCGGGGTTCCAGGATTCGAGGCGGCCGGGATCGGTCCCCGCCTCCACCAGGGGAATGCGGGTACCGACCCGCGTGCCGGCATGGCAGGCTGCACATTCGGCCGTGAAGATCGACTTGCCGGCTGCAGCCTTGTCGCCATCCACCGGGAAGGGGAACTTCGGCGGCGGCAGCCTGGACAGGAAGTCCTGCAGCCAGACCATCTGCTTGCGGAAGTCCTCCGGATCGGCCGGGGCCGCCGCCAGCACGCCGAGGGCCGAGTCGATCATCACCGAATGCACGTCGTGGGTGTCCCCGGCATAGTTGGGGAGCTGCCCGGCTTCGGCCCGGTACTTGGCCAGGTTCCAGATGGCGGGGATGTCGGAAGGTCCGTAGGTCTCGTCCATCGGCGCGCGGATCAGCAGGTACTTGGTGAGGTTCATGCCGTCATCGCGTCCGCGCCCCCAGTCCGGGAAATCCGGGCGGTAGATCCAGGCAAACTGGGCCTCGCGCTCGAGCAGGCGCTGGCGGGTCATGGGGATGATCACGAAACGGTAGAGCAAGCGGTCGATCAGGTCCAGGTTGGTGACCCGGTTGATCTCGGCCATCAGGATGTCTGCGTTGAAGCGGGGATCACGGGCGCAGTCGATCAGCAGGCGGAAGAAGTTCTGCAGGTTCAGGGTATGCCCGGGCCCGCCGGAGACGAACACCGGGTTGGAGTCGGGGCTCACCCGGTAGCTGGTGGTGTGGCAGACCGCGCAGTTGTTGCCCACCCGCGGGAAACCGATGGTCTTCTTGGTGAAGCCGATGGGCAGCTCCTGCCCCTGCTCCCAGGCCACCCCGAGGGCTGCGTAGCCGCCCGCCACCACCTGGCCGTCCTGGCGAAATTTTTCGGGGAATACCCGCGGCAGCACGTAGAAGATCCAGTAAGGGATCCCGGCCTCATGCTCGGCGCCGATGGAACCGTAGCGATAGCGGCTGTCCGGTGTTTCGAAGACCCAGGCGGGCTGGGGCTCCTCACGGAAACCACGGCTCCAGCCCAGGTAGGCTCCGGCCACCAGCAGGACCGCCAGCAGCCCGCCGGCGATCCGCCACCAGGTCCTGCGGTCACGGGGATTGAAGCTGTTCATGGCACCCTCCGCTCAGAATGTCTTCAGGTATTCGACCAGGGCCGCCTTGTCGTCGGCGGACAACTCGGTGCCGTAGGCCCTGCCCTCGTGCCCCGCGTTGCCATTGCCGGGCTGGCGGGTATCGAACTCGAACAGGGGCCGCCCGGCCGCCTCCGCCTTGTCGGACACGAAGCCGACCCGCAGCGGGTCATACAGGTCGTTGCCCCGCCAGAACACCGCCGGGCGACGGGACGCGGGCTCCAGCAGATCGCGCAGGCTGGGCACCGAGCCATTGTGCAGATAGGGCGCCCGCAGCCAGATTCCGTCCAGCGGCATGTTGGCGTAGCCGTGGGTCTTGCGGAAACGGGTGAAGCGCCACGGATAGCCCGCATACAGGGTCGCCTGGTTCACCGCCAGTGTGTAGGTGTAGGAATCCAGGCGGCGGCGGTCGGTGCCGATGTCGGCCAGGGGCGTCACCCGCCCGACCCTTTCACCGCTGAAGTCCCTGCCGCTGGCGCCATGGCAGCCGGCGCAATACTCCCGGTAGAGCGGCGCCCCCCGCCCGGCGAGGGCTCTATCCACGGGGAAAAGGCTGTCGAAGCGCGGCGGCTCCGCATCCATGATCCAGTCCTCCACACGGCGGATGCGCGGCAGGTCGATGGTGGGCGGCGTGGTGCCGGTGCCGAAGGCTGCGCTCTTGTTCCTCTCGGTCATCTCCGAGTTGTTGCCGTCCCAGTGCAAGTCCATGGCCCGCGGCTCGCGGCGCGGGCGCTGCAGCCAGATCGACGGGAAGTCCGCCGGTGCGTCGAACTCCTTGGGGTCCAGCCGGTGCATCGGAAAGTTGAAGATCACCTTGGCGGAGTTGAAAGTATCGACCCGCCCCGGCCCCCACGCTTTCTGCTCGAAGACCCACTCGAAGCGCCCCTTCAGGGCCAGCACCCGGTCGCGCATGATGCCGATCGCCAGGGGATACACGAGGTAGCGGTCGAGCAGGTCCAGGTCGGCGCCCTGCCGCTGGATCTCGGGGATCAGGTACTCCTTGGAGAACTTCGGATCGGCGGCGCAGCGGAAGAAGAACTCCTCGAAGGCCTTCATGTTGAACAGGGCCGCCGGCATGCCCGGCACCAGCAGCGGCGGCCCGTCGGGCGCGGCGCGCACGGTGCTCACATGGCACACCGCGCAATTCACGAAGACCCGGTCAACCCCCTGGTAGCGCCGCTTCGAGGTGCCGACCGGCAGGTCCTTGAGGCTGCCATCCGGATTCTTCTCGTAGATCATGCCGATGGACTGGTAGCCCGGCCCCGGCAGGTAGTGGCCGCACACCTCGGGCAGCGCCCGCCAGATCCAGTAGGGGAAGCCCATCTCGTGCTCGCCGCCGGTGGAGCCGTACTTGAAGTGCTCCACCGGGTCGGCGTAGTCCACCGGCGTGTCGGCCCCGAAGCGCCCGAGCAGCCACAGGCCCAGGCTGGCCGGCAGCACCACGGTCAGCGCGAACAGGATCAGGAAACGGTGTTTCCACGGGAGGGGTGTCACGGCACGTGAGCTCATGGTCGCATCCCTTCAAGGATGGGCAGGCGCCAGGCAGGGGCGGAGTGCTTCGTAGCCCCCGGCCAGCAGGGTCGGCAGATCGGGTTCGCGGCCGCTTTCGGCCACGAGCATGCGGCGGATCGTCTCCTCCAGCGCGGCACGATCCGCCCCCTGGGCCCACGCCTCGGCGTGGGTGCCGAAGGCCGGCAGCAGGGTCTCCGGCGGCATCGGGGTCTTGGCGCGCTGGGCACGAGGCTGGCGGGCCATCGCCAGGCGCACGTAGATGCGCGGCGCACACTGGCGCAGGCGGTTCTCCAGGGTCTCCGCCGGCCCCTGCAGGAAATTGGGTGGAAAGGTCTCGGCGCTCCAGTGGCAAGCCGCGCACCAGGCCTGGAAGGCAGCCAGGGCAGGCGCCGCCCCGCGGGCCTCTGCAGCGGGCACGCCGACCGGCATTTCCAGCTGAGGAAGCGGCCCCCCCACGCCAGCCGTTGGCGGGGGCCCTTCTCCCAGCTCGGTCAGGAGTGCATTCAACAGGGCCTCGCGCGGCAGCGGGCGGCCGTCCAGCAAGGCCTGCCATGGCGGCCGCCCGGCCAGGCCGTGCAAGGCGGCGGCCAGGGCGCCACTGTCGTGGCGCAACACCAGGTGGAGCGTCCCGGCGCCGCCCTTGAGCCCCGACATGTCCACCCGTTCAAGCCAGTCGCCGCCGGCCAGGCGCAAGGCAGGGGCGGGGCCGGCCGCGAAGGCGGGATGCGGCAGCCCGCCGGCCAGGCGCATCCCCTCGATCTGCCCGGTCGCCGGATTGATGCGCAGCCGGCTTCCGTCGCTGCCACGGCATTCGGGTCCGGCCCCTGCCGACGCAACGGCAGGCGGCTCGCAGTTCAAGGCCAGCATCACCCGCGGCATGGTCGCCGCGCGGCGCGCCAGCGCCGCCATCAGGCCCGGCCAGCGGCCATCGACGACAAACTCGGCGATGGCCTCCACCGCCTCATCCACGGCCTGCGGCGCATCGCTGCGCCAGAACTGCTCGGCCGCGCGCGGCAGCAGCGGGTCGAAGACCGCCGCCACGTTGGAGCGGGCCACCTGCTCTGCCGGGGCGACAGGCCAGGCTGGGGCGCCCGGATCTGCCGAAC
>WBTZ01000222.1 GCA_009026175.1 Zoogloea sp.
TCAGGAACCCCAGCCAGGTGGTGATGATGAAGCGGGCGTGATCGACGCGGCGGGCGGATCAACGGCCCGCCGCGCCGCCCAGGCCCTGTAGGGGCGGCTTCAGCCGCCCGCGGCCCACTGAGTCGGCGCGGATCCATCGATCCGCGTCCGAGGGCGGCTGCAGTCGCTCCTACAGGGGCCTTTGCATCGCAAAACAAGGGACAGCCACCACGGATTTGACATCCGGTGCTCCGGATCTCAAATCCCGCCGCCGCTGACTCAAATCACGCAGCCGTTAACTCGCATCACCCGAGTCAGCCCGAGGCGCACAAAGAAAAGGCGGCCAAGCCGCCTTTTCGTCACGTCGGGATCCGCTGACCCGCGCGGCTTCAGTCCTCGATCTGGGACTGCAGGTAGTTCGGCAGGGTCACCGTGTCGATCAGGCTCAGCTGGGTCTCCAGCCAGTCGATGGACTCTTCGCACGCTTCCAGCAGCTCCTGCAGCAGGTCGCGGCTGACGAAGTCGGATTCGGTTTCGGCCAGGGCCACCGCCTCGACCAGCAAGGGATGCTGGACCTCGCGCTCATACTTCAGATCGTAGGCCAGGCACTCACCGACGTTCTCGCCGATCAGCAGCTTGCCGAGGTTCTGCAGGTTGGGCAGGCCTTCCAGGAAGAGGACGCGCTCGATGACCTCATCCGCCTCCTTCATGACCCGGATCGACTGCTTGTAGTTGTAGTCGTTGAGCCGCTCGAAGCCCCAGTTGCGGAACATCCTGGCGTGCAGGAAATACTGGTTGATCGCAGTCAGCTCGTTGAACAGCACCTTGTTCAGGATGCTGATGACCTTCTTGTCACCTTTCATCGTCCGCCCTCCTCAAGCCTGGGGTGCCCCGGAGCCCATCTGGCTCTGGAGGTAATTGGGCAGGCCCACCGCATCGATCAGGCGCAGCTGCTTCTCGAGGTAGTAGGCGTGGTCCATCTCGGTGTCTTCCAGCTGCACCAGCAGCATGTCGCGGCTGACGTAATCGCCGGCCTTCTCACAGGCGGCGATGGCCTTCTTGAGCTCGCCCACCACGTGGTACTCGAGGGCCAGGTCGGACTTGAGCATGGCCGGCACGCCGTCGCCGACGTTCAGGGGGTTGCGCTTGTCCACGCAGGCCACACCTTCCAGGAACTGGATGCGCTGGATCAGGGCGCGGGCGTGCTGACGCTCGTGCTCAGACTCGTGCAGGGCTTTCTCGGCCAGCCGGCCGAAACCCATGTCGGAGTACATCTCACCGTGGATCAGGTATTGGTCCACCGCGGTCAGCTCTCCTGCGAGCAGGGTGTTGAGGATACCAATGATCTTTTTATCGCCTTTCATGGGGGCTCTCCAATTGAATCATCTTCCAAGGCTGGCATCACTTGCCGCCGGGATCAAGGTTTCGGGTGTCGATTGTGAGTGAATCTCAACTGCGATTCCGTATCCACGCGCTTCGACGGCCCCGCGCGGGCCATTCCATATGGATTTTCGACGCGGAATTTCTCTCCGGGTGCACTCCCGAGCCCTCTCGAACGGCCCACGGATATCCCCACTCCGCGCGCCCATCTCCGATGAATGGCATTTCCTCTTCCTGCCCCGCCCGGCCGACCTCCGCCATGCCTTTGTCGCCTGCCGCCCTCCGCGCACGCCAGGCTGCGCGCAGAGGCAGGCTCCCGCTGCCGGTATTTGCGCTGCTCGGGCTGCTCTGCACGGCCTGCACCACCCCGCCACGGGCACCCGAGCGTCCCGAGGCGCCCCCGCTCGCGGCACACTGGCGGAACACGCCCCCCGACCGGGAGGCGGATGCGCCGGTGGCAGCGTGGTGGGCGGGGTTCGGCGATCCCGGGCTGGGGCGCGTGGTCGACCTGGCCCTGCACGACAGCCCGGACATGGCGATGGCTGTCGCCCGCCTGCGCCAGGCCGAAGCCCAGGCCAGGCAGGCCCACGCCGGCCTGCTTCCCAGCCTCGATGCCCGCGTCGACGCAGCCCATGCCCGCAATGTGCTGACCGAGGGGGGCACGGAGACCTACACCTCGCGCAGCCTCGGCCTGCAGACCCAGTACGAGCTGGATCTGTGGCGTCGTCTCTCCAGCCTCTCCGAGGCGGCAGCCGCCACGGCGAAGGCCAGCGCCTTCGACCGGGACGCGGTGGCCCTGAGCCTGTCGGCCGCCACGGCCACGGCGTGGCTGGACACCAGCGTGCTGCAGGCCAGGGCGGTGCTGGCCGACGAAAGCCTCGAACGGGCCCGGCGCATCCTGCGTCTGGTCACGGCGCGCCGCGATGCGGGCGCAGCCAGCCCCCTCGACGTGGCCCGGCAGCAGACCCTGACCTCGGCTCAGGAGAGGCTGGCGGCCGAACTCCGCCAACGCACCGAGGAGACACGGACCCGCCTCGCCGTGCTGACGGGGCGGACGCCCGGCGAGCTGGATCTGACGCTGCCGGACCCCGCCGGGCTGATGCCGCCCGCAATCCACCACGGCCTGCCCGCCGGGCTGCTCACCCGCCGCCCCGACATCGCCCGCGCCGAGGCCCAGCTCGCTGCGGCGGACGCCAATGTGGCTGCCGCGCGGGCGGCCATGCTGCCGCGCGTGTCCCTGTCGGCCAGCCTCACGGCCACCTTTGCACCCGTTTCTGCGCCGCTCTACAGCCTTGCCGGCGGGCTGCTCGCACCGATCTTCGATGCAGGCCGGCTGGAGGCCCGGCGGGAGGAAACAATGGCTGTCCGTGAAGCCTTGCTGGCGTCCTATCGAGCCACTATCCTCAATGCAGTGGGGGAGGTGGAGCGGAGCATGGCCACGCTGGCCGGAATCGAAGCGCAGCACGCCGCGCAGACCCGCGAGCTGGAGGCTGCCCGGCTCTCGATGCGCCTGGCGGAAGCCCGTTATCGGGCAGGCGCCGAGAATCTGCAGGCCCTGCTGGATGCGCAGCGCAGTACGTTCACGGCGCTGGACACCCGGCTGCAACTCCATCAGGCCCGCCTGCAGGGCAGCGTCGATCTGTACAAGGCCCTCGGCGGTGGCTGGCGGGCAACATCGCCTTGAGTAGCGGCAGAGCCCGATCCGCCCGGAACTTTCCCGGTCAAGCGCCCCCCTATGGATGTGGTTAATGATAAGCATTATCATTAACCACATCCGAACAGATTTTCGAGTGCCCGGACGGGCCGCACGAATCCGTCGCTCCCTCACCCGCCGCCAGCCGCCCCCATGCACAAACCCGCTTCAGACAACGCGCAAGACATCCACTCCAGCGGCCTCAAGGCTACCTGGCCGCGGATCCGCATCCTCCGCCTGTTCCAGCAGACGACCCAGCGCCACCTCAGCGCCGAGGACGTCTATCGCAGCCTGCTCGCCGATGGCGAGGAGATCGGCCTCGCCACCATCTATCGGGTGCTGACCCAGTTCGAACAGGCACGCCTGTTGACCCGCCATTACTTCGAGTCGGGCAAGGCGGTGTATGAGCTGAACGAGGGGCAGCATCACGACCACCTCGTGTGCATGATATGTGGCCGGGTGGAGGAGTTCTTCGATCCGGAGATCGAGCGCCTCCAGCAGCAGATCGCCGAGCGGCGCGGCTTCGAGCTGCGCGAGCATGCGCTGTCCCTCTACGGCGTCTGCTCCAATCCCGCCTGCCAGGCCAAGGCCTGGGCCGAATCCCGCGGCTGAGGCGGAAAGCGCGGGGGGCTTCAGTTCCCCTCGAACTTGTAACCCACCCCGTAGATCGAGCGGATCAGGGGTTCTTCCGGCGCGATCTGCTCAAGCTTGCGGCGGAGGTTCTTGATGTGGCTGTCCACCGTGCGGTCGGTGACGATGCGGTGATCGTCGTACAGGCCGTCGAGCAGCTGCTCGCGGGAGAACACCCGCCCCGGCGCGGCGGAGAGGGTGCGCAGCAGGCGGAACTCCACCGGGGTCAGGTCCAGCTCGATGCCGTGGTAGCTGGCGCGCCAGCCATTCTCGTCGATCTGCAGGGCCTGCCGTTCCGGTAGCGCGCTGCGGCGGTTGCGGCGCAGCACCGCCTTGCAGCGGGCCACCACCTCCCGCGGGCTGTAGGGCTTGCAGATATAGTCGTCGGCCCCCAACTCGAGTCCGAGCAGACGGTCGATCTCCTCGACCCGGGCGGTCATCATGATCACCGGCAGCTCGCTGAAGCTGCGCAGCTCCCGGCAGATGTCCAGCCCGTCGCGGCCGGGCAGCATCAGGTCGAGCAGCACGAGGTCGGGCTCGCGGGCACGGATCGCCGGAATGACATCCAGGCCATTGGCGATCCACGCCGTCTCGTGCCCCGAGGCTTTCAGGTAATCGCCCAGCAGGGCGGCCAACTTGGGTTCGTCCTCGACGATGAGGATGAAGGCGGGTGCGACGTCCATGCTTCAGCGCTCCAGGGCCGGGAAACGCAGGGCGACCCACACGCCACCGAGGGGTGAGGCGTGGGCGGTGATGCTGCCGTCGTGGGCTTCGACGATGCTGCGGCAGATCGCCAGGCCCAGCCCCGAGCCGCCGGTGGCCCGGTTGCGCGAGGCCTCGCCGCGGAAGAAGCGCTCGAACAGCTGGGGCAGCAGCGTGTCGGAGACGCCGGGGGCCGAATCCATGAAGTCGATGCACACCTCGTCGCCGTCCCGCCGCGCCACCACCTTCAGGCAGCCACCGGGGTCGGTGTAGCGCAGGGTGTTCTCCACCAGGTTGCGGAAGAGCTGGCGCAGGCGGCTCTCGTCGGCAGACAGGCGCAGCCCGGGGGCCAGTTCGAGCTTGAGGGCCAGGCCGGCCACCATCAGGCGCTCCCGGAAGGCGCCGACGGTGCTCTCCAGGACCTCGCCGATCGCCAGCGGCGTCCTGCGGTAGACCAGCGCGCCCACGTCGGCCAAGGCCAGCTCGTTGAGATCATTCACCAGCCGGGTCAGGTTCATCACCTCGGCCTTGAGGGACTGCAGGGCTTCGCCGTCCATCGGGCGGACCCCGTCCTCCATGGCCTCCAGCTCACCGCGCAGCACGGCCAGCGGAGTACGCAATTCATGGGAGACATCGGCCATGAAGTCCCGCCGCATGCGCTCATTGGCCTCCAGGGCGCGGGCCAGGCTGTTGAAATCGCGGGCCAGCTGGCCGACTTCGTCGTTTGAACTGGGCTGCACCCGCTCGGCGTAATCGCCGGCGGCGAGGCGGTGGGTGGCCGCCGCAACCCGCTTGATCGGCGCCACCAGGCTGCGGGCGATCCACAGGGAGATGCCCACCGCGAAGAGGGCGGCGATCCCGCCCACCAGCAGGGTGGCAAACAGCTGTTCGTCGTAGAAGCGCCGGGCGCCGGTGTCGCTGACTTTCTGGAAAGGTCCCATCACCAGCCAGCCGACGGTCTGGCCGTCCACCTCGATGGCGCGTTTCACGGCGCCATCCTGGGCTGCGGCGGTGGGGTTGCCCATCACGAAGCGCAGCTCGCGGTCGACCAGGCTGAGCCGGAACACCGCGCCGGTGAGATCGGACTCCGGCGGGGTGTCGAGTGACACGCTGCGCGGCCCCCGCTCTTCATTTCCGCGCTGCGGGTCTTCATCACCGGCCTGCGGGCGGGTCAGGTGGAACCAGGCGCGGCGGTTATTGCGCACGAAATCCCAGTTGCCCTCACGGCCGTAGGCCCGCACGAACTTGGGAAGCACGTCCTCCATCCGCTGCAGGGCCAGCTCGTCCATGTAGCCGACGAAGCCGCGGGTGAAGCTCCAGCGCCCGACCGCCCCCATGGCCAGCAGCACCGCGAGGGCGACCAGCAGGACGGCAAGAAAGGCTTTGGTGGTGATGCCGAGTTTCATGGCACGGGGTTCGCAATGGCAGGGCCGGGGACGCCATTAAGCCTGCACTGCGCAAGGCAGGGCAACGGGCTTGGCCCCATCTCCACAATATCTCCAATTTTTCTGCACATTTGCTTTCCAGAATCGGGGACATGAGAGATCGGCACCGCAGGCCGACCCCACGCTACCCGCAGAAAGGAAACACCATGCGCGCCCTCCCCG
>WBTZ01000223.1 GCA_009026175.1 Zoogloea sp.
TGACGGCCTGCTCCTTGAACTCGGCCGTGTATTCCTGCTTCGGGATGCGTTTCATGTCGTTCTTCCTCTCGTGGTGTCGATCGTACGACGACTACGTTGGAAGACGAAATTCGGGGGGCAGCTCACTTCCGCTCTGATTTCCATTGTATCGACTGCGAAATCCAACCAGCTCGGATACCCGGTCGGCGGCGCCGGCAGATCGTCCTCATCAGCCTGGACTTCGGCATGCTTGAGTAGCGTAGCCACGATGTCTTGGTCAGAGCCCTCAACTTCAAACCAACTTGCACACACCTCGCCGGCGTGCCGCCGCCACAGCTCCGCAGCATCGCGCAGGGTGACCTTGAAGCCCAAATTGGCCGCGGCCGTAACGATGCGTTCGATGTCCGTCGGGTAATCAACGAGCGGATCGAAGTCAGGTTTCACAGGTCGAGGTGCTGGCGTCAGGCGTTTCATATCTCAAAGGTACGTCCCGGCTGCGGCGTATCCCCGCATCAGTCTGAACTTTGGCTTGCTTTGGGGGTGAGGTCAATCGGGGCCAGGCCCCTTGTACGCCATGTGAGACCTGATCGGGGTGCCGGCAGTCGGTCTGAGGGGGCTTTCCAGGCTCCATCTTTCGGGGCTCTGGAGCCATGTCGTTCCCCAAGGTAAGCTCCCTGCCCATGACCTCGGCCAACGAACCCGCTCCATCCATCCGCATCCGCCCGCGCATCTACATCGGCAAGAACATCGCCCTTGGCCCGGGCAAGATCGATCTGCTGGAGATGGTGGACAAGACCCGTTCCATCTCCGCCGCCGCGCGAGCACTGGGAGTGCCCTACAAGAAGGCGTGGCTGCTCATCGACTCCCTCAGCCAGGGCTTCGGTCGTCCGGTTGTCGACACTGCGACAGGCGGTAAAGGCGGCGGCGGAGCCCGCCTGACGCCACTCGGACAGGAGCTGGTTAGCCGCTATGTCGCGCTGGAGCAGCGCATCAATGCGGCATCCGAGGCCGAACTACAGGCTCTAGTCGCGCTCGCGGACTGATTTTTCCAGGTTGTTGCTTTGCATGGCGCATTCCTTGCGTCACATGCTTCGTTATGTCGTTTTTGACCCAACGCTGTCAGAATACCGACAAGCTCAAGTGAAGGATGCGCATGTAGCCGCTACAGCCACGTTCAGCGTCCCGATTGAGAAGATCACTTCGACCATCGCAAAGCCGACAGGGCACAAGGTGGTGATCGCTTCTGACGCGGCTAGGAATTTTGATCATTCAACCAAGGAGGCTCCCATGTCATTCCTCAAGCACTTGCTCGCAGTCTGTGCGCTCATCACGACGGTCGGCACGGCGCACGCTGAAAAAATCACGATTGCCGCCGCCGCGGATCTGAAGTTCGCCATGGATGACATCGTGACGACCTTCAAGAAAGCCAATCCGGCTGATGAGGTCGATGTCACTTATGGTTCGTCGGGCAAGTTCCATACGCAGATCCAGCAGGGGGCGCCCTACGATCTGTTCTTCTCGGCGGATATCGGCTTCCCCCGTGAATTGGCCAAGAGCGGCTTCGCTGCCTCCGACGTCAAGCCCTATGCTGTGGGCCGCATCGTGTTGTGGAGCAATAGCCTCGACGCTAGCAAGATGACTTTGGCAGGCCTCACCGATCCGAAGATCACCCGCGTCACCATTGCCAATCCCAAGCATGCCCCCTACGGCAAGCGCGCCGAAGAAGCCCTGCGTGCCGCGGGGCTGTGGGAGAAGGTTGAGCCGAAACTCGTGTATGGCGAGAACATCGCCCACACGGCCCAATTCGTCCAGACCGGCAATGCCCAGGTCGGCATCCTCGCCTTGTCCCTGGCGATCAATCCGGAGTTGGCTGGCAAAGGCGGCTACGCCTTGATTCCTGACAGCCTGCATGCACCGCTGGAACAGGGCTTCGTCATCACCAAGCGAGCGGCCGGGAGTGCCCTTGCCAAGCGCTTTGCCGATTACATGGGGAGCAAGACGGCGCGGGCGGTGATGGCCAAGTATGGTTTTGTTCTGCCCGGCGACGTTGTCTCGAAGTGAGTTGGAGACAACGATGAACACCAGAAAACGTGCAGGCCAAGGTTTTGTGGCGGGTTCCCTGATTGGGACCCTGGGAGGTCTGATCGGTCTGGGGGGAGCGGAGTTTCGCCTCCCGGTACTGGTCGGGCTGTTTCGACTCTCCACCCTGGAGGCGGTCATCCTCAACAAGGCCATGAGCCTGGTTGTCGTTGCCTCGGCGCTGCTCTTTCGCTTGAGGGCCATCCCCTTCTAGCAACTCATCCAGCACGGGGATGTAGCACTCAATCTCCTCGCCGGCAGTCTCATTGGCGCCTGGTGGGCAGCAGGGCATGCGCTGACGATGCCGCGCACGCGTCTTAACCAGGTGATCATGGTGCTACTGGTAGGCCTTGCCGTGGTGATGCTCTCCGAGTCGTGGCTGGGACTGCACGACAGCGGGGCGCCACTGTTTGAGGGCGGTCCGACGCGTATCGTTGTCGGGTTGCTTGCCGGTTTCGGCATCGGCACCGTAGCGGCCCTGCTGGGCGTGGCCGGCGGCGAGTTGCTGATACCCACCATCGTCTTGATCTATGGGATCGACATCAAGCTGGCCGGGAGTCTGTCCCTGGTGGTCAGCCTTCCGACCATGATCGTCGGCTTTGCCCGTTACAGCGGCTCTGACGCCTTCGCCGTGCTGAAAGCGGAGCGCCCGCTGTTTCGCTGGATGGTGGTCGGATCGATCCTCGGGGCTGGTATGGGAGGCTTGTTGCTGGGGCTAGTGCCGCCGGAGATCCTGATCAGCGGGCTGGGCGTCATCCTGCTGATTTCCGCCGTCAAGACCTTCAAGCATGCACACTGAAAGCGAGGCCTTCATGCTGCTCAGCGACAGCGATCTGCAGGCCATCTGGCTGACGGTCAAGCTCTCCAGCCTGGTGACGTTGGTTCTACTCTTGATCGGGACGCCGATCGCCTGGTGGCTGGCGTGGACACGCTCCTGGCTGAAGGGGCCGATTGGTGCGGTGGTAGCATTGCCACTGGTACTGCCGCCCTCTGTCCTGGGCTTCTACATGCTGTTGGCGATGGGGCCGCATGGCCCAATCGGGCACCTGACCCGGGTGCTCGGGATCGGCGCCTTACCCTTCACCTTCTGGGGGCTGGCGCTGGCGTCGGTGTTTTACTCCATGCCCTTCATGATCCAGCCCTTGCAGAACGCCTTTGAAGGGATTGGGGATCGTCCGCTGGAAGTGGCTGCCACCCTGCGTGCCTCACCGCTCGACACCTTCTTCACCGTGGCGTTGCCGCTTGCACTACCGGGCTTCATTTCGGCCAGCATCCTGACTTTCGCCCATACCGTCGGAGAGTTCGGTGTCGTGCTGATGATCGGGGGGAACCTGCCAGGGGTGACGCGTGTTGCCTCAGTGCAAATCTACGATCACGTGGAGGCACTGGAGTACGCCGACGCCCATCGGTTGGCGGCGATCATGCTGGTGTTTTCCTTCGTCGTCTTGCTTGGCATGTACGCATGGCGGCCGGGTACGAAGCAGACGAGGTGAAACGTGGCGTCGGGAGGGGGTAGATCGAGGAGCCGGGTGTGACTGATATTCCAAAGTGATCTGTGGCACGATAGTGAGAAGTCACTTTTTCGCGTTCCTTCTGAATCCCAGACCGACCTATGATCCTTCCACCCAAGGTATTCCTCAGCTACGCCTTTGAAGATACGGCCCTGGCGGACAAGATCGCCAACACTCTCCAACAGAATGGTATTGATACATGGTGGGCCGGATGGTGTATCCGTGCAGGCGATAGTATTCGGCAGCGCATTGACGAGGGGCTCGACGATTGCACACACTTTGTTGTGCTGCTGACACCAACGTCAATCGGGAAATCGTGGGTAAATGCAGAAATCGATGCGGGATTGATCCGCAAGCTCGGCGAGTCCACTCGTTTCATTCCGCTTCGGTGCGGTCTTTCTGCCTCGGATTTGCCCCCCTTGCTTCGCGGGATGCTCTCGCCCGAGCTTGATCCGACGAATGTCGATCTTTGTCAGTTGATCGGTGATATCCATGGCGTGAGTCGCAAACCCCCTCTGGGGCCGGCTCCCAAGGTCCTTCGGGCCGCCGAAGCCGCGCCGACAGGATTCTCGGCCTCGGCAACTGCTGTCGCCAGGCTCTTCGTGCAAAGCTCCAAGAATGGGAAGCATCATGATCCCAGTTATGACCTCGCGCGTTTGGCGACGGAGTTGCAGTTATCCGAGGAAGATACGAAGGACGCTGTGTTTGAACTCGGCCCGCTGGTGAATAACTATCGGGACAAACTCATCACCCCAGAGGATGCCCTGTTCGTTGAGTTTGACCGATACTGGATGCCCTGGGACGCCGAGACAGATGCGCTTCAGGTTGCGGCGGGGCTCATCAACGATCCAGATTTCCCCAAGGAGCAAGACAAGTTAGCTGAGCACCTCGGTTGGCCGGCCAGGCGCTTGAACCCGGCGATAGCTTATCTTGCCGACCGCGCACTGATCCTGTTCCGGAAGTCTACGAGCGGGAGGGCTTGGCGCTTTTCCTTCATCATGAAGACTGATGAAACCCGACGCTTTGTTAAGAGCCGGAGCTAATCAGCGCGTGAACCGCGAAGGGAGGGAATGTGCTCAAAGTGACATTGAACGGGAAGCCGCTGACAAAGGACTCGATAGAAGAGGCGATTGTCGAACAGGTCGTTGCGCACTTTCGGGAGCGGCTAGGTTCGATTCGCCATCCTGAAACCGGGGAGTTTCCGACAATCCTGGTGACAGGAACGGACCTCTCCGATCTGAAGGTGCGAGTGGAAGGCTCCCCCGCGCTCTTGGAGCTGGTTCAACAACGCCTGAATGGCCCAGAGACCTCGGAAGTCACTCAGAATGTGGAGAGTGACCCAAGTGTGGTCGGGCTTGGTGGGGCACGGGCACCCAACGTCTTTCTAAGTCACGCCTCTGAAGATGCCGAGCTTGCCAAGAGTGTTGCTGAGGCGCTGACCCAACATGGGATCGAAACGTGGTGGTCTCCATGGTGCATCGGGGCTGGGGACAGTATCCGTCAGCGGATCGACGAGGGATTGGGGGCGTGTACGCACTTTGTGGTTTTGCTGACGCCCAGATCGTTGGACAAACCGTGGGTGAACGCCGAGATGGATGCGGGCTTGATTCAAAAGCTCAATATGGGCACTCGTTTTATCGCGCTTCGGTGTGGTCTCGCTGTTTCCGAACTGCCTCCTCTCCTGCAAAGCGCCTATTCTCCGGAGGTGAGTCCGGAGCAGTCTGATTGGCACCAGCTGGTCAACGATATTCACGGCATAACCCGCAAGCCTCCACTCGGCCCACAACCAAGCATTGTTGCCCAGCTCGAAGGCGTGTCTTCAGGGGCTTCACCTGCGGCAACGGCACTGGCCAGATTGTTTGTCGAGGGCGCAACGCATGCGCTCTCTCACGACCCCGTGCTGGAGATGAGCGAAGTTGCTGGCACGCTTTCCTTGTCGTCAGACGACCTGGAAGACGCCCTTCATGAACTGAATGGCCTGGTCTCCGAGCATTTTGGCCGGCTCTACCCTCAAGAGGCACTGTTTGCGAGGTTCGATAGATTCTGGATGCCTTGGACCCCAGAGGAGGATGCCGTTCGTATCGCGGCGGGGCTCGTGAGTGACGACGGTTTCCCTGACACGCCTGAAGAAATCTCAGAAGTGCTCGGATGGCCCCCTCGACGACTGAATCCTGCGCTGACCTACCTCATCGAACGAGAGCTCGTGAGCCACACAAGGTTTTACGGTGCGACCGATTGGGTGACAAACCGTGAGCTGCCCCCCGAATTTCGTCTTCCAACGTAGTCGTCGTACGATCGACACCACGAGAGGAAGAACGACATGAAACGCATCCCGAAGCAGGAATACACGGCCGAGTTCAAGGAGCAGGCCGTCAA
>WBTZ01000023.1 GCA_009026175.1 Zoogloea sp.
AGCGTCCGGGGGGCGGGGCCACGACACCCATCGAGATGATGTACTTGAGGGCTTCATCCACGCTCATGTCCAGCTCGATGGCGTCCTTGCGGGGCAGCATCAGGAAGAAGCCGGAGGTCGGGTTGGGCGTGGTGGGCACATACACGCTGACGTAGTCGCCCCCCAGGTGGTGGGCAGCGTCACCGCCGGGCGCGCCGGTCTGGAAGCCGATGGTCCACATGCCCTCGCGGGGGTACTGGATGAGCAGGGCCTTGCGGAAGGCCTGGCCATTGCTCGACAACAGGGTGTCGGAGACCTGCTTGACGCTGTAGTAGATGGACTTGACCACCGGGATTCGCGACAGCAGCCCTTCCCAGAAACGGACCATGCGCTGGCCGACGAAGTTGGCGGCGGCCAGGCCGGTGATCAGGATCAGCAGCAGGGATACGACAACCCCGATGCCCGGTACGTGGAAGCCGAACAGGGCATCGGGCCGGGCTGCTGCAGGGGCCAGCAGAAGGATCTGGTCGAGGGTGTTGATGATCCAGGCCAGCACCACGAAGGTGATGACCACCGGGATCCAGATCAGCAGTCCGGTGACAAAGTATTTTTTCATTCAGCAGCGTACGCGCGCGTCGTCCCTCAGTGACAGGCGCAACTGCCGCCACAGGGCGTGGCAGCCGGAGCCGCTTCGGCCTTGGGAGCCTCGGTCTTCGGGCTGGACCCGCTGCCACCCTTGAAGTCGGTGGCATACCAGCCACTGCCCTTGAGCTGGAAGCCGGCAGCAGAGATCTGCTTGGCGTAGGCTTCCGCGCCACAGGCGGGGCAGGTGGTGAGCGCGGGGTCGCTCATTTTCTGAAGATGGTCTTTTTGGTGGCCGCAGGCGGTGCAGCGATACTCGTAGATAGGCATGACGAGCTCCGGGAAGTCAATGGGACGAAGTTTAGCGCATCGCAACATCGGGCGAAACAGACCCGCTTCTGCGCAGTTGGGGGCGGGCCCCCGGATTTCAAGTCGTCCGGGTCAGAGCATGCCCAGATAGGCCTCCGTGAGCGCATTGCCCCAGTACAGGGAAAGCAGGCCGGCGGCGGCGAGATAGGGGCCGAAGGGAATCGGGTTCTCGCGCCCATGGCTGCGGAACAGGATCAGGGCGATGCCGACCACGGCTCCGACCAGGGAGGACAGGAGGATGGTCAGGGGCAGGACCTGCCAGCCGAGCCAGGCACCGATGGCCGCAAGCAGCTTGAAGTCTCCGTAACCCATGCCTTCCTTGCCGGTGGTGAGCTTGAACAGCCAGAACACCGACCAGAGGGTGAGGTAGCCGGCAGCGGCGCCGACCACGGCGCTGGAAATGTCGGTGAAGGTGCCGGCGAGGTTGAACAGCAGTCCGCACCACAGCAGGGGCAGGGTGATGCTGTCGGGGAGCAGCTGGGTGTCGAGGTCGATGAAGCACAGGGCAATCAGCGCCCACAGGAACACCAGGGCACCGATGCCTGCCGGGCCAAAGCCGAAGTGGGCGGCGGTGAAGCCGGACAGGGCAGCACAGAGGATCTCCACGAGGGGGTAGCGCATCCCGATGGGCGCTGCGCAATGGCGGCAGCGCCCCCCTTGCATGACATAGCTGAGGACCGGGATGTTCTCGAGCGCGCCGATCAGGTGGCCGCAATGGGGGCAGCGGGAGCGGGGGGTCGCCAGGTTGAAGCGCGGGCTCTCGGCGGGGGGCTCGCCCCGCAGGGCGGCCGCTTCGGCCTGCCACTCGCGCTCCATCATCACCGGCAGGCGATGGATGACCACATTGAGGAAACTCCCCACGAAGAGGCCCAGCAGGGTGCAGACCGCCACGAAGACCAGCGGGTAGGTAAAGGCTTCCATGCTGAATCTCAGCCGACGACGGCGCCCAGCTTGAAGATGGGCAGGTACATGGCGACGACCAGCCCGCCGATGACGACGCCCAGGAAGACCATGATGAGGGGCTCCAGCAGCTGGCTCAGGCCGGCCACGGCATCATCCACCTCGCGTTCGAAGAAGTCCGCGACCTTGCTCAGCATGGAGTCGAGCTGGCCCGATTCCTCGCCGATGGAGACCATCTGCACCACCATGGTGGGGAAGACATGCACGTTCTGCATGGCTACCGTGAGGCTTGTACCCGTGCTGACGTCGGACTGGATCTGCTTGGTGGCGTTCTTGTAGACCACGTTGCCCGCAGCGCCACCGACCGAGTCGAGGGCTTCCACGAGGGGGACGCCGGCGGCGAACATGGTGGACAGGGTGCGCGTCCAGCGGGCGATGGTGGCCTTCCGGATCACGTCGCCGATGACCGGGATCTGCAGGATCAGGCGGTCCACGCTGGCCTGCATGGCGGTGGAGCGCTTGTAGGTGGCCGCCACCCCAAATATCGTGCCGGCGATGATGCCGAAGCCGAGGTACCAGTACTGGACGAAGAAGTCGGAGATCGCGATGACGAACATGGTCGGCGCTGGCAGGTCGGCGCCGAAGCTGGAGAAGACCTTCTTGAACTCGGGCACGACGAACAGCATCATCACCGCGATGACCAGGGCCGCCACCACCACCACCGCGATGGGGTAGAACATGGCGGACTTGATCTTGGACTTGATGGCCAGGATCTTTTCCTTGTAGGTCGCCAGGCGATCCAGCAGGGAGTCGAGAATACCGGCCTGTTCGCCGGCGGCCACGAGGTTGCAGAAGAGTGCGTCGAAGTGCACCGGATGGCGGCGGAAGGCCTGGGACAGGCTGCTGCCGGTCTCCACGTTGGCACGCACGTCGTTGAGCAGGCGGGCCAGGGACGGGTTGCCGCAGCCCTTGATGGCAATGTCGAAGGACTGCAGCAGCGGCACGCCGGAGCGCATCATGGTGGACAGCTGCCGGGTGAACAGGGCGATGTCCTTGTCGGTGATCTTCTTGCCGCGGGAGAAGGTCTGCTTGCGGATCTTGTGGGTCAGGATGCCCTGCCGCCGCAGGATGGTCTGCACGACGGTTTCCGTGGCCGCCCGCATCTCGCCGCGGATGATCTTGCCCGTCTTGTCCTTGCCTTCCCAGACGAACATGTGTTCCCGGGCAGCGCCGGCGGCCCGGGCGGGGGCTTTCTTGTTGGTTGCAGTGGCCATCAATCGTTTCCGCGTGAAGCTATCACTCGTTGGTGCTGGCGAGCACTTCGCTCAGGGAGGTGACGCCCTGCTTCACCTTCAGCAGGCCGGACTGGCGCAGATCCTTGACGCCTTCGAGCTGGGCCTGGGCCGCGATGTCCATCGAGTTGCCGTTTGTCATGATTATACGTGCGATCTCCTCGGAGATCGGCATCACCTGGTAGATACCCACCCGTCCTTTGTAGCCGCTGCCCTTGCAGCGTTCACAGCCGCCGGGGCCGTAGGGCTGCCAGCTGCCATCCAGGTCTGCATCGGCAAACCCCGCCGAGACGAGCGCTTCGAGGGGGATTTCCTGGGGCTTCTTGCAGGTGCACAGGCGTCGGGCAAGCCGCTGGGCGGTGATCATGATCACCGACGATGCGATATTGAACGGCGCGACGCCCATATTCTTGAGGCGCTCCAGTGTGGAGGGTGCGTCGTTGGTGTGCAGCGTGGACAGCACCAGGTGGCCGGTCTGGGCGGCCTTGACGGAAATCTCGGCGGTGTCGAGGTCGCGGATTTCACCGACCATGATCACGTCCGGATCCTGGCGGAGGAAGGCGCGCAGGGCGAAGGAGAAGGTCAGCCCAGCCTTTTCGTTGACGTTGACCTGGTTGATGCCCGGCAGGTTGATTTCAGCCGGGTCTTCCGCCGTGCTGATGTTGACCCCGGGCTTGTTGAGCATGTTGAGGCAGGTGTACAGCGAGACCGTCTTGCCGCTGCCGGTGGGGCCGGTGACCAGGATCATGCCGTAGGGGCGTTCGATGGCTGCGATCAGGGCGGCCTTCTGCTCCGGCTCGTAGCCCAGGGCGTCCACCCCGAGCATGGCCGAGGACGGGTCGAGGATCCGCATCACGATCTTCTCGCCGTGCAGCGTGGGCAGGGTCGAGACCCGGAAGTCGATGGCCTTATTCTTGGACAGGACGAGCTTCATGCGACCGTCCTGGGGAACGCGCTTTTCCGAGATGTCGAGGCGGGAGATGACCTTGATCCGGGCGGCGATCTTTTCCTTGAGGACCAGCGGCGGCTGGGCGATCTCGCGCAGGATGCCGTCGGTGCGGAAGCGGATCCGGTAATACTTTTCGTAGGGCTCGAAGTGGATGTCCGACGCGCCTTCGTTGATGGCATCGATCAGCAGCTTCTGGATGAAGCGGACAACCGGGGCGTCATCGACCTCCGAGGCGTTGTCTTCCTGGGCGGCCTGTTCGCCGCTGCCCTCCTGGCCGAGGAGGTCCATGTCGAACTCTTCGCCGGTCAGGTCCTTGAGGGTGGTCGCGGCCGACTCGGAGAGCTTTTCGACCAGGGCGATCAGCTTGGGAGCCTCGACCACCACCGGATCCACGGCCAGTCCGGTCTGGAAGCGGATCTCGTCGAGGATGCGCAGGTTCGAGGGGTCGGCGAGCGCCAGGGACAGGCGGTTGCCGCGTCGGCCCAGGGCCACCACCTGGTGCTTGATCATCAACTTGCGGTCGATGGCGTCTGCGGGCAGGTGTGCGGGGTCGAAGGCGTTCAGGTCGAGGGTCGGCGAGCCGAAGGTCTCGGCCGCGAAGAGGGCGATGTCCGACGCGCTCATCAGGCCCCGGTTGATCACCTCGATGACGAAGTCGTTCGGATTGGCGGAGGGCGACGAACAACCGATCGCCTCGGCCTCAAGGAGCTTGCCGTGCTGGACGAAAGCGCGGGCCAGGCCGCTCAGGGCTGCGGAAGGGGGAGAGGACATGCCGTGGCGTCGAAAGGGGAGTCGGCCGGAATATCCCGTCGATCATGCCGTCAGGCGACGGGCTTGTAAAGCTGCGATGACATGACGCTTACTGGCCATCGGTCTTCGGCCGGAAGATGCGGGCGGTCTTGATGCGCCGGTTTTCTGCCTGCAGCACCTCGATCGCCACGCCGGCGATCTTGACCGATACGCCGGACTCCGGGATGTCCTGCAGATGTTCGAGGATCAGTCCGTTGAGGGTCTTGGGGCCTTCCACGGGCAGATTGAGTTCCAGCTTGCGGTTGAGGGTGCGCAGGTGCTGCCCCCCGTCGGCGATGACGCAGCCCTGGGGGTCCCAGTGCAGGCGGTCGCTGGCGTCGTGGGTGCTGGTGGTGAACTTGCCGATCAGCTCCTCGATGATGTCCTCGAGGGTGACGAGCCCGAGCAGTTCGCCGTATTCGTCCACCACCAGTCCGAGGCGCTCCCGGTTCTCCTGGAAGAACTGCAGCTGGGAATAGACCGGAGTGCTGGCAGGGATGAAGTAGGGGCGGGTGAGCATCTCCCGGATGTCGGCCATGTTCAGCTGGCGGTCGAGGGTCTGGCCGAGGATGCGGCGCACATGCAGGACGCCGATGACCGCGTTCATGTCGCCATCGAAGACCGGCTGGCGGGTGTGATAGCAGGTGCCGAGGTGCCGTTCGATGATGTCCATCGGATCGGCGGCGTTGATGGCCTCGATCTGGCTGCGCGGCGTCATCACGTCCTCGACCGTGATGTCCTCAAGCTCGAACAGGTTGAGCAGGATGCTGCGGTGCTTGGGCGGGATGAAGGCCCCGGACTCAAGCACCAGGGTGCGTAGTTCTTCGGTGGACAAGCCCTGGGCGTCCTCGCCGGCCTTGTCATGCAGGCGCAGCAGGCGCAGCAGCCCGGCGACGAACAGGTTGATGAACCAGACGACGAAGTAGAGGCCGCGCAACAACGCTGTCAGCGGGTAGCTGACGATGCAGGCGAGACGATTGGCGTGGTTGGCGCCGATCACCTTGGGTGTGATCTCGGAAAACACGAGAATCAGGAAGGTGACGACCAGGGTGCTGATGCCCAGCACCCATTCCTCACTGCCGAAGAGCTGGATCGTGATGACGCTGACCAGGGTGGCGGCCGCGGCGTTCACGAGGTTGTTGCACAGCAGGATGATGCCCAGCAGCTTGTCCGTCTTGCCGAGCAGCTCGAGGGCCAGGCGGGCGCCGCGGGAGCCCTGCTGGGCGGCGGAGCGCAAGCGATAGCGGTTGGCCGCCATCATGGATGTCTCGGCCATCGAGAAGAAACCCGACAGGGCCAGCAGTGTTGCCAGGATTGCCGACTGGGCGGAGAGGGGGATGCTGTTCAAGCGGCTGGGATGGAATGACTCGCGTCGAGTATTCAGCCCGGGTCCGGCCTTGTCAAGCCGGGCGGGCCAGCAGCACCTCGGCGACGAAGCGGCTCCCGACATAGGCCAGCATCAGGGCGGCGAAACCCGCGAGGGTCCAGTACAGCGCCTTCTTGCCGCGCCATCCCCAGGCGTGCCGTCCCACCAGCAGGCTGCCGAACAGGACCCAGGAGATGATGGCAAAGACCGTTTTGTGGTCAAAGCGGAAAGCCTTGCCGAACAGGGCTTCGGAAAACAGGATGCCGGAGCCCACTGTGAGGGTGAGCAGCACGAAGGCGATGCCGATCAGCCGGAACAGCAGGGTTTCCATGGTCAGCAGCGGCGGCAGGGAGGCGAAGGCGCGGGTCAGCCGTGCCCCGTGCAGGCGGCGTTCTGCCACGGCCATCAGGGTGGCGTGCAGCGCCGCCAGGGTGAACAGGCTGTAGGCCAGCATGGCGACAACGAAGTGGGCCCGGAACAGCGGCGAGCTGGTGTTGGCCAGCAGATGCTGGTCCGGGAAGAAGGCGGGGAGCAGGGCGCAGACCGCCGCGGCCGGCATGGCCAGGGTCTGCAGTCCTTCCAGGCGGGCGTAGAGGCTCTCGATCCAGTAGAACAGCATGGCCAGCCACAGCATCAGCGACAGCGCCACACTGAAGCCGAAGTGGATCCCGCTGCCCGAGAAGAACACGCTGTGCAGCGAAAAGCCGTGCGCCACCAGGGCGCCGAGCATGACGATACGTTCCCACGGAAGGAGTCCCTGGCGTGGCGCCTTGGTGGGGGCGAGCCAGCGGCTGTGCCAGAAATGCACGCCAAGCAGGGCGTACAGGGACGCAGGGAGCAGATGAAGTAGAATCGCGGCCATCTTTCAAGTTTACTCCAAGGCCTCGGTCACGAACCATCATGCTGGATAACCTTACTACCCGCCTTGCCAAAGTCGTCAAGACCCTCCGCGGTCAGGCGCGCCTCACCGATGACAACATTCAGGAAGCCCTGCGCGAAGTCCGTATGGCCTTGCTGGAGGCCGACGTGGCCCTGCCGGTGGTCAAGGACTTCATCGCGCGGGTCAAGGAAAAGGCCGTCGGGACCGAGGTGCTCAGCTCCCTGACCCCGGGCCAGGCCCTGGTGGGCGTGGTGCACAAGGAGCTGACCGACCTGATGGGGGGCGCCCACAGCGGCCTCAACCTGGCCACCCAGCCGCCGGCCATCATCCTGATGGCGGGTCTGCAGGGCGCCGGCAAGACCACCACCACCGGCAAGCTCGGCAAGATGCTGGTCGAGCGCATGAAGAAGAAGGTGCTGGCGGTATCCACCGACATCTACCGCCCTGCCGCCATCGCCCAGTTGCAGACCGTGTCCGAGCAGGCCGGCATCGAGTTCTTCCCGTCGACGCCGGACCAGAAGCCGGTGGACATTGCCCGCGCCGCGGTGGATTACGCCCGCCGCCACTACATGGACGTGCTGCTGGTGGATACGGCCGGCCGCCTCGCCATCGACCAGGTGATGATGGAGGAGATCCAGGCGCTGCATGCGGCCGTCAATCCCATCGAGACCCTGTTTGTCGTGGACGCCATGCTCGGCCAGGATGCGGTCAATACCGCCCGGGCCTTCAACGAGGCGCTGCCCCTCACCGGCGTGGTGCTGACCAAGCTCGACGGCGACGCCCGCGGTGGTGCGGCCCTGTCGGTGCGCCATGTCACCGGCAAGCCCCTCAAGTTCGCCGGTGTGGGCGAAAAGCTGGCCGGGCTCGAAGAGTTTCACCCGGAGCGGATGGCCAGCCGGATCCTCGGCATGGGCGACATCCTGTCCCTGGTGGAGGATGCGCGCCGGGGCGTCGACGAGGAAAAGGCCAAGGAATTCGCCCAGAAGCTCAAGAGCGGCAAGGGCTTCGACCTCAATGACTTCAAGGATCAGCTGGGCCAGATGAAGAAGATGGGCGGCCTCTCCAGCCTGCTCGACAAGCTGCCGGCCCAGTTCGCCCAGGCGGCAGGCCAGCTGCAGGGCGGCGTGGAGGACAAGGCGGTGCGCCGCATCGAGGGCATCATCAACTCCATGACGCCGGCCGAGCGGGCCAAGCCCGAGCTCCTGAAGGCTTCCCGCAAGCGCCGTATTGCGGCGGGCTCGGGGGTGACGGTGCAGGAGGTCAATCGCCTGCTCAACCAGTTCGAGCAGACCCAGAAGATGATGAAGCAGTTTTCCAAGGGGGGCATGCAGAAGATGATGCGTGCCATGAAGGGGCTGATGCCCGGTGGCGGCCTGCGCTGATACAGGTTTGCCGTGACAGACGGGGCGCCGAGGCCCCCGGCCCGCCCCGACGCAGCGGCCGGCAGCGGTTCCACCGGATCCGGGAGGGGCGCAGAGGATGCACGAAGCAGGGGCTGATGCATGCGATGTCGGGGGCTCCGACGGGGATCGCCAGCGGCATGATTGCGAGGTGTGCTACCGCGCCGTCTTCCGGGCGGTGCCGGAGCCGGTCCTGGTGGCCGACAGCGCCGGGCTGATCGTCGATGCCAATCCGGCAGCTCACGACCTGTATGGCCTTGGTGCCGGCAGCCTGCCCGGACTGTCGCTGGCGGACCTCTTCGCCTGGACCCCGGAGACCTTCAGCGGCCGCCCGCAGCGCCTGAGCGCGGGGCCGCATCGTCGCCGGGACGGCCGGCGCTTCCTGGGCGAGGCGGTGCTGTCCTACATCGATCGCTTCCCCAGGGGGGTGGTGATCCTGGTCATCCGCAACGTCACCGAAACGCTGGAGGCCCATTCCCGCCTCGAAGAAGCGGAGGAGCGTTGGCGATTTGCCCTGGATGGTGCAGGGGATGGTGTCTGGGACTGGTCCCTGGAAAGCGGCGAGATCGAAGTCAGTTCATCCTTCCGGGCGTTGATCGGATGGCCGGAGGCTGTGCGCCTGCGGCGTGGCGACATCTGGCCGGGGCGTCTCCATCCGGACGATGTCAGGGGAACGATGGCGGCTTTTGCGGCCCATCTGGCCGGGGCCCGGCCGATCACCGAGGCTGAGTTCAGGCTGCGTCTGGAAGATGGTTCCTACCGCTGGGTGGCCCTGCGCGGGCGGGTCATGGAGAGGGGGGGCGACGGATTGCCCACGCGCATGATCGGCACGGTCCGGGATGTCCATGAGCGCTATCTCGGGGCCGAACGGGAAAAGCGTCAGCAGCAGGAGCTGGAGCGTGCCGCGCGCCTGATTCATGTGGGGGAGATGGCCTCTTCCCTGGCCCACGAGCTCAACCAGCCGCTCACGGCTTTGCGCAACTTCAGCGCGGTGGCGCTGCGGCGCCTGGACGAAGCGGGGCCGCTGGACGAGCGGCTGAGGGAGCCGCTCAAGATGATCGCCGAACAGGCGCTGCGGGCCGGGGCGATCGTCAATCAGGTACGCAGCTTCGCGCGCAAGGGCGGGGGGCAGGCCGGCCCGGTGGCGCTCAACGAGGTCGTGCGCAGCGTGCTCCGCTTCATGGAGTTCGAGACCCGCGCCCATGCCGTGCAATGCGTGCTGGAACTGGATGATGCGCTCCCCGCGGTGCAGGCGGACCAGGTGCAGATGGAGCAGGTGGTGAGCAATCTGATCAAGAACGGCATCGACGCCATGCACGGCGTGCCGTCCGGGAGGATCCTGCGCATCCGCTCCCGCTCCCTGCCCGACGCCACGGTGGAGCTGGCGGTGAGCGATTCGGGCGAGGGCCTTGCCGAAGCCGTGCGGGCGGATCCCTTTGCGCCCTTTGCCACGACCAAGCCCGATGGGGTCGGCCTCGGGCTGGCCATTTGCCGCAGCATTGTCGAGAACCATGGCGGACGTTTGTGGGTCGACAGCAGCAGTGCTGCCGGAACCTGCTTTTGCTTCTCCCTGCCGGTGGTTCGTGTCTGAGTTCCAGCTGTCCGGCACCGGCCCGGGCGTTGTTCGCAAAACAAGAAGATGCAGTCTCTCCGCAGGAGGTCGCCATGAACGCTCCCCTCGTCTGTGTCGTTGACGACGACGATGCCGTGCGCCTGTCCATCGGGCTGCTCGTTGAAACCCTCGGCTTTCCCGTGCGCTGTTTTGCCGGAGCGCTGGACCTGCTCGCAGACAGCGAGGCCCTGGAGCGGGCCTACTGCCTGGTGCTCGATGTGCGCATGCCGGGGCTCAGCGGGGTCGGCTTGCAGGAGCGGCTGGGGCGTCTCGGCTCTGTGACCCCGATCATCTTCGTCTCCGCGCACGGGGACGTGCCGATGGTCGCCCGGGCGATGCGGGAGGGGGCATTCGATTTCTTGCAGAAGCCGTTCAACGAGCAGGTCCTGCTGGACCGTGTCCATGAGGCCGTGCAGGTGGCGGGGCGGCGACGGGCCGAAGCCGCCTGGCAGCAGGCCTTTCGCAGTCGTCTGGACGGGCTGACCGTGCGTGAGCGGGATGTGCTCGACGGTATGACGGCGGGGCGTCTCAACAAGCAGATTGCCGAAGATCTCGGTATCAGCATGAAGACCGTGGAGCAGCATCGGGCAAGAGTCATGGAAAAGCTGCAGGTCGAGTCCGTTGCGGAACTGGTTGCCCACGTGATCCGTGCGGCCAGGGGGCAGGACGGCATCCGGAGTGGTTTGTAAGGGTTTACCCTGGTTCCGTCCGGGGAAAGGCCGGATTCGCCCCGCATGGGCTCTTCGGCAGAATGGACGTTTCCGCTGGGCTGCAGGCCGCTGGAAGAGTGGGACAGTTTGATCAATGAACCAGGAGACGCGCATGGCCGCAATGACCTTTGAGCAATTCGGGCGGGCCCAGGCTGCCGCCATGGACAGCATGCTGGCTTTCAGCCGTGACCTGGCGGGGCAGGTGGAAAAGGTGGCGCTGCTGCAGTTCGAGGCGGGCAGGCAGGCCCTCGAATCGGTCCAGGCGCTGGCTGAGGTCAGGGATGCAGAAAGCCTTGCCGCATGGCAGGCGACCGCCCTCCAGTCTGGCGTGGAACTGGCTTCCGACAATGTCCGGCAGCAGTATGCGGTGCTGGTCGAGATGCGCAATCTGCTGGCCGAGGCGGTACGCCAGTCCGCCGCGGAGACCACGCAGCAGGTGCAGGCCGGTATCGAGCGCCTGGTGCGTGAGGCGCCGGAGGGGTTCGCGCCCTTCTTCGCGGCCTTGCGCGACGGCTTCAACACGCAGCTTGCCGCGATGGAGAATTTCGGGCGCATCGGGGCGCAGGTGGATGCCCTGACCGGTACGAGCCAGTTGATCGCCCAGGCTGCGGAGCCGGCCCCCAGGAAGCGCGCGCCGGTCCGTCGCAAGGCGGCCTGACGGGGCGTCCGGGGCGCGCCATCCGCTGTTTCCGCAGCGCATCATCGGGCTGGTAAGATCCGGCCCCATGCTGCCTGAGGAAGACCTTCATCAAAGGGCCTTCGTGGCCCTCATGACTGCCGATCCGGCGACCAAGGCGGAAGCCGTGACCTCTCTCTGCGAGGATCGCCGGCAAGGCCTGCTGCCACGGCCGCCGGTGGGCTCAACGCCTGTCCTGCGGATCGATGACCCGGGGCGGCCTCCCCGTCCCGAGTTGGTCGTGCATACGGCCATGCCGCGGCGCAAGCCGGGCGCTCCCGGTGGGCACGCCGCGCTGCTGCACGCCATTGCCCATATCGAGTTCAATGCCATCAACCTGGCGCTGGACTGCGTCTACCGCTTCCGCGGACTGCCCGACGATTACTACGATGGCTGGCTGAAGGTGGCCGCCGAGGAGGCTTACCACTACGGCCTGGTAGTGGACCGCCTGACGGCGCTCGGCCATGCCTACGGCGACTTTCCGGCTCACCGGGGGCTGTGGGACATGGCCGTCAAGACGGCGGACGATCCCCTGGTGCGCATGGCCCTGGTGCCGCGGGTGCTGGAGGCGCGGGGGCTGGATGCGACCCCGCCCATCGTGGCTGCGCTACGGCGGATCGGTGACGACGCGACCATCGCCGTGCTCGACATCATCCTGCGCGACGAGATCGGCCATGTGGCCCTGGGCGACCGCTGGTTCCGCCATTTCTGTGAAGAACGCGGCCTTGAGCCGGAGGCGACCTACCTGTCCCTGATGAGGGAGTTCGATGCGCCGTGGCCGCCCCGGCCCCTGAATGTCGCAGCCCGCCGGCAGGCGGGCTTCAGCAGCGCGGAGATCGCCTGTCTGGAGGCCGGCAAGCCACGTCCCTGAGGGCGGCGCTGGCTCCCCGGCGTCAGCGTGGCGGGTCAGAGCGAGCCGTAGGAGTGCAGCCCGGACAGGAACATATTGACCCCGACGAAGGCAAAGGCCGTCACCAGCAAGCCGATCACCGCCCACCAGGACAGCAGGGCGCCGCGCAGGCCCTTGGTGAGCCGGATGTGCAGCCAGGTGGCGTAGTTGAGCCATACGATGAAGGCCCAGGTTTCCTTCGGGTCCCACTGCCAGTAGGTTCCCCAGGCCTCGGCGGCCCACAGGGCGCCCAGGATGGTGGCGATGGTGAAGAAGGCAAAACCGATGGCGATGGCCTTGTACATCACGTCCTCGAGCACCCTGGCGGCCGGCAGTCGACTGACGAGGATGTTGTGGCGGACCAGCAGGTCGGCTACGCCGATCATCGCAGCCAGCGCAAAGGCGCCGTAGCCGATGAAGTTGGCGGGGACGTGGACCTTCATCCAGTAGCTCTGCAGTGCCGGGATCAGGGGCTGGATCTCATGGGCCTCGCGGGAAAAGGTGTACCACAGCAGGAAGGCCACCGCGGCCGAGATCACTGTCAGCACGAAGGCGCCCATCCTGCGGGTGGCATACACCCCTTCGTAGTAGAGGTAGAGCAGGCCGGTGATCAGCGAGAAGAGCACGAAGACTTCGTAGAGGTTGCTGATGGGAATGTGCCCTACGTCGGCGCCGATCAGGTAGCTCTCGTACCAGCGCACGAACAGCCCGGTGGTGCCCATGGTGACGGCGCACCAGGTCAGGGCCGTGCCGGTGGCCTCGGCGAAGTCCGAGCGCGCGGCGAGGCCCAGCAGGTAGGCGCCGGTGGCGATGAAGAACAGCGCGCTCATCCACATGATCGCGGTCTGGCTGGAGATCAGGTACTTCAGGAAGAAGGCCTGCTCGGCCCTGGCCAGGTCGCCGCCGTAGAGACTCAGGCTGCATACGGCGAGCCCGGCGGAGGCGGCCAGGAACAGCCGGAAGGGCTTCCAGACCACACCGACGGCGGCCAGCGCCGGAACGGTGAGGAGCAGGATGGCCTTGTCGTAGATGTCCATGAAGCCGCCGTACTGGCGCAGCGCGAAGAGGGCTCCGCCGATCAGGGCCAGCGCGAACAGCGCGTCACCCGGGTTGAGCCGGCGCAGGAGGGAGGTGGAGTCCTTGTGGGCGATGTCCATGATCGAAAACCTCGGGTCAGGGGCTGACAGGCGGGGTGAGCAGGGCCGCGATGGCGTCCCGATGGTGCTGGAAGCTCTCGTCCGCGTCCATCGACTTGCGGTTCGAGGTGAACGCCACCAGGGCTTCCCCCGAGTCCTTGAGCAGGACGAAGAGGCGTCGCTCGCGGATGTACAGCATCGCGAAGACACCCAGCACCAGCAGCAGGGAGCCCAGGTAAACGATGGGCTTGCCCGGTGAGCGGGTCACCTGCAGCACGGTCGCCCGGACCTCGTCGAAGCCGGTGAGCTGGAAATACACCGGGGCTCCATAGTGCAGGCTGTCGTTGGTGGCGTTGAGGGTGTCGCGCAGCAGGCGGGCATGCGTCGGGGAGGGGGTGGGCGCAGGTGCGCCGGCGGCGCTGCGGGCGAGGTTCCAGGCCTCCCAGGCGCAGCCTTCGAGGATCTTGATGAACACATCGGCGGCCTTGTCCCGCTCGCCGGCCGGGATGGTGCTCTCGATGAACTTGCCGAGGCCGTCGAAGCCGCCCAGGGCGAACAGCTCGAGGGTGCGCCGGGTGGTCTCCTCGAGGCGCCCGCGGACCTCGGCGGCCGCGCTGGCGGGCAGGGCCGTGGCCGTGAAGCGGCGGGCGAGTTCGGCATGGCGCGAGGTGTCGAGCAGCACGCTGCGGATCTCGAACCAGCTGTCCGGGCGGCCGTCGCCGTCCATCGGGATGCGCATGAAGCGGAAGGGCGCGGAGGGCGAGTCACGCATGCCGGTCAGCAGGTACCAGGCTCCGTCCTGCAGGATGGGCTGCATGAAGTTCTGGTATTCGCGGGCCTGGCCGGCCGAGTCGCGCAGCTTGAACTGGATGCTCGGGCCGACGTTCTGCATGTCCTTGCGGGTCGACGATCTGGCGCCGCTGCCCAGGTGCTTCTCGAGGCGGGTGAGCGTGCCGCCATCGCCTTCCGGCGCATCACTGGCCATGTTCTCGATGTTGAAGGCGCGGAAGCTGCCAAGCTCGATGCTGTGATCCAGCCCCTGGCTGGAGAGCTTGAGCGAGTCCCCCACCGCTGCTTCCAGCGGCATGGCCGAGCTGCCGTGGCCTGGGCGCAGGTCGTGGGCGAGCATGCGCATGCGCGAGCCGCCGTCCTCGAAGCTGGCCTGGTACATCATCACGCCGGCAAACTCGAAGGGCTTGTTGACCTCGATGGTCTTTTCGATCGACTGGCCTGTGGCCGGGTCGGTGAGCACGATGTCGCTGGCGAAGCGCTTGGGCATGCCGCTCTCGTAGTGCTCGAGATGGAACTTGCGCAGGGATACGGTGAAGGGCAGGTCCTGCAGCAGAATGCCATCCTGGACGTTGACCACGGCGGTGTTGGCGCTCTTGCCCTCGGGGATGAACACGTTGCCGCGGAAGCTCCAGTTGTCGAGGCCAAGGCGGCTCTGCGGGCCGATGTCGGCGATCAGCTGGTTGCCGCTGGTCACCTGCTTGCCGCCGAGGGCCATCCGCAGCTTGAGGGGGAGGTTGCCGTCGAGCAGCCCGCCGACGCAGATCAGCACGATGGCGCCGTGGGCCAGGAAATAGCCGACCCGGGTCAGGCTGCCCTGCTTGGCGGCCAGCAGGACGCTCTTGTCCCGTTCGTTGCAGCGGACGGCAAAGCCGGCGCGCTGCAGGTAGGCCAGCAGGGCATCACGGGCCTCGGCGCGGGGCTGCAGCAGCGGAATGCGCGCATGGTGGGCAAAGCTGGCCAGCGAGGTCTCCCGGGCGTGCTCGCGGAAGCTGCGCATGTCCTTGAACATCGGACGGGTCTGGCGAATGATGCAGGCCGAGGTGGACAGCACCAGGAAGCCCAGGATGGTCAGGAACCAGAAGGAGTTGTAGACCGAATACAGGCCCAGCTTCTCGAAGACCGGGAACCAGAAGGGGCCGAACTGGCTGAGGTAGTTGTTGTAAGGCTCGTTCTGCTTGACCACCGTGCCGATGATGGAGGCGATCCCCAGCACGGTGAGAAGGCTGATCGCGAAGCGCATCGAGCTGAGCAGCTCGTAGACGGCGCGTGAGGTGCTGCGTGGTCGCATGAAGGTCTTGCGGCGGGGCGTCTGGAAACGGGGGCCGGTAAATGGAAAAAGGGGTGGCCGGAACCACCCCTTTTTTAACGGGCTGCGCCGAGGCGCGCCTTGACTCAGCGCAAACCAGCGGCGTAGTCGGCAACCGCCTTGATTTCCGGGTCGGTCATCTTGATGGCGATGGTGCGCATCATCTTGTTCGGGTCGTTGGCACGCTCGCCGGCACGGAAGGCCTTCAGCTGGGCTTCGGTGTAGTCGGAGAACTGGCCGGACAGGCGCGGATACTGGGCCGGCAGGCCGGCGCCGGCCGGGCCGTGGCAGGCCGCACAGGCGGGGATGCCGCGCTTCACGTCACCGGCACGCCAGAGCTTCTGGCCGAGTTCGATGGAGGCCTTGTTCTTGGCGGATTCGGGCTTCAGCGTCTGACCGGCGAAGTGGGCGGCGAGGCCCTTCATGTCGGCGTCGGAGAGGGGCGCAGCCATGCCACCCATGACCGGGTTGGCGCGCTCGGCGGGAGCGCCGCCTTCACTCTTGAAGTTCCGCAGCTGCTTGTAGAGGTAATCCGCATGCTGACCCGCGAGTTTCGGGTTGGTGGGGATCTGGCTATTGCCGTCAGCGCCGTGGCAGGCGCCACAGATCTGTTCTGCAGTCTGTTTCGCCTTGGCCAGGTCGGGCTGGGCGGCGGCCTTGTCTTGAGCCTGGACCGCGCTGGCGGCCAGAAGCAGCGAAAGCAGAAGGGAACGCTTGATCATGATGTCCTCGGAAAGCCAAGAATGTGGATGTCTCAAACCTGCTATTCTATAGCAATTCCAGTCATTTGCGCGACGCAGTAATTGCCTCCCCGCGTAATTCAAGCTTCCCCATGTCCCTCTTCCGCAACGCACAGTTCGAGATCTCCATCGCCAAGGCCAGCGGCCTGCCCACGCCCATTGGCCCCGAAGTGGCTTTTGCCGGCCGTTCCAATGCCGGCAAGTCCAGTGCGATCAATACCCTGGCCAATCACACCCGCCTGGCCTTTGTGTCCAAGACGCCGGGGCGGACGCAGCTGATCAACTTTTTCCGGCTGCAGAACGGGGCGGTGCTGGTGGACCTGCCCGGTTATGGCTATGCCGAGGTGCCCGAAGCGATCCGGCGCCAGTGGCAGCATCTGCTCGAGGACTATCTCACCCGGCGCCCCAACCTGATCGGCCTGGTCCTGATCATGGATTCACGGCATCCCCTCAAGGAGCTGGACCGGACCATGATCGGCTGGTTTGCGCCGAGCGGCCGGCCGATCCATGTCCTGCTCACCAAGAGCGACAAATTGACCCGCAGTGAGGCTGCGGCGACCCTGGCAAGGGTGCGCAAGGAGCTGGAGCCGCTCGGGGAGAAGGTGACCGTGCAATTGTTCTCGAGCCTCAAGAAGAGCGGGGTTGAAGAGGTCGAGCGGGTGGTTGGATCATGGCTGAAGGCACCGGAAGAGAGCTTGCCGGAAGAGTGACCGTTCGATGACGACGGGTTTTCCGGGCGAGGCGTTAGGTTTACCATCGTCGGCAGTTTGCTAATCCCGGTTTTCCCATTTCATCCAGAGCGGCTCATGCAACTTCAACCCGTAATCCTCTCCGGCGGCTCAGGCACGCGCCTGTGGCCCCTGTCGCGCGAACAATATCCGAAGCAGCTCCTGGCCCTGGTGGGCGAGGAGACCATGCTGCAGGCCACGGCGGGCCGGCTCAACGGCTTTGCCGGGCGCCTGCCGGTGGCGTCGGCCCCGGTGGTGGTGTGCAACGAGGAGTACCGCTTCGTCACCGCCGAGCAGTTGCGCGCCGCCGGGCGGGCCAGCGGCAACATCGTGCTCGAGCCCACCGGCCGCAACACCGCTCCGGCCCTGGCCCTGGCGGCGCTGGCCGCGGGCGACGCCGACCCGGTGCTGCTGGTGATGCCGGCCGACCACGTGATCCGTGACCTCGCCGGCTTCCAGCAGGCCATCGACGCCGGCATTCCGGCGGCCGTGGGTGGCGCCATCGTCACCTTCGGCATCGTCCCGACCCATGCCGAAACCGGCTATGGCTACATCCGCTGCGGCGCCGACCGGCCCGACGGTGCCAAGGCCATCGCCGCCTTCGTGGAGAAGCCCGACGCCGCCACCGCCCAGCGCTACCTCGACAGCGGCGAATACCTGTGGAACAGCGGCCTCTTCATGGTCAAGGCCAGCACCTGGCTGGCGGCCCTCGAAGCCCTGCAGCCCGAGATGCACAAGGCCTGCCTGGCCGCCTGGCAGGGCGGGGCGCGGGACGCCGACTTCGTCCGGGTGGACAAGGCCGCCTTCCTGGCCTGCCCGTCCGACTCCATCGACTATGCCGTGATGGAGAAGCTCGGTGCCGCCCAAGGCCTGGGGATCAGCGGCTGCGTGGTGCCCATGGACGCCGGCTGGTCCGACGTGGGGGCGTGGGACGCCCTGTGGCAGATCGCCGACAAGGACGCCTCCGGCAACGTGGCCCGCGGCGACGTGCTCTTCGAGGACAGCCGCAACACCCTGGTCTATGCCCAGGACCGCATGGTGGCCTGCGTGGGCCTGGACGACGCCGTGATCGTCGAGACCCCCGACGCGGTGCTGGTGGCGCGCAAGGACAAGACCCAGAACGTCAAGCAGATCGTCGCCGCCCTCAAGGCCGGCAGCCGCAGCCAGGCCTCGGCCCACCGCAAGATCCACCGGCCGTGGGGCTGGTACGACTCGATCGACAACGGCGAGCGCTTCCAGGTGAAGCGCATCGTGGTCAATCCGGGGGCGCGGCTGAGTCTGCAGATGCACCACCACCGGGCCGAGCACTGGATCGTGGTGAAGGGCACCGCGGAGGTGACCAATGGGGAGAAGACCTTCCTGCTGGGCGAGAACGAATCCACCTACATCCCGCTGGGGCATGTGCATCGCCTGGCCAATCCGGGCAAGGTGCCGCTGGAGATCATCGAGGTGCAGTCGGGCAGCTACCTCGGCGAGGATGACATCGTGCGGTTTGAGGATAAGTACGGGCGGGGCTGAGGGCGTGCCGGGCGGCTGGCCGCCCGTGCTGCCGGGGCGGGGTCAGTCGCCTGGGTTGGGGGTGAAGCCGAACCGGGGGGCGACTTCGTCCTGCCGGATCCGGCCTACGGGGAGCCGGCTGCCTGCCCAGTTGAGGGTGATGGCTGCTCCGGGTGTTTCCAGGTCGCCTTCGAGGTGCTCGCAGAAGGCGGCCAGGTCCCGGTCGTCCAGCAGCGCTATGCCGTGCTCGCACTCGATCAGCAGACAGCCCTCTTCATCGAACCAGGCGCCGCTGAGGCTGTGGACCTGTGCGCCCGTGTGGGTGCGTAGCGCTTCGGGGGGCTCGAGGTGCAGCACGGTGGGCGTGTAGTCCAGGTCGACGAAGACCTGCTGGGGCCCGTTCTGGAAAAACCAGCGGCCGTCCGTGGTGGCCTGGTAGTTGCGCCCGATGAAGGCCCTGAGGCCGGCATGGCGCACGGGCCCTTCGGGGACCCGCCATTCGCCCCTCCGGCTCAGGCGCAGCCAGCCTGTGCAGGAGGGTACGTTCGGCCACTTGGCAAGGGCCAGGCGAACCGCGTCATCCATTGAGGCGGCTTACCAGAGCTTCCACCACGGGGTGCTTGCGTTGAGCGTGGTCTCGCCCGCGAGGAAGCGGCTCTTCGGGTAGTTCTGGCGCAGCACGCGTTCGGCGTCGTCGCGCAGCTCCTTGAGCTTGAGCTCGTCGTAGCTCTTGACCATCAGGAACAGGGCTTCTTCGGTCGCGGGGGACTGGGGGAAATCCTTGACGGTGGCCTGGGCCCGGTTGGCTGCGGCCACGTAGGCGCCACGCCGGACATAGTAGCGGGCTACGTGGACCTCGTAGGAGGCCAGGGCGTTCACCAGGTAGCGCATGCGCAGGGTGGCGTCCGGGGCGTATTTGCTCTCGGGGAAGCGCTGGACCAGTTCCTTGAAGGTCTCGAAGGAGGCGCGGGTCGCCTTGGGGTCGCGCTCCGACAGGTCCTGGTTGGCCAGGGAGCCGAGCAGGCCGAGGTCCTCGTTGAAGTTGGCGAGGCCCTTCAGGTAGTAGGCGTAGTCGACGTTCGGGTGGTTCGGGTGGAGCTTGATGAAGCGCTCGCAGGCGGCGATCGCCGAGGCCGGCTCGTTGGACTTGTAGTAGGCGTAGGCCACTTCAAGCTGGGCCTGCTGGGCATAGCGGCCGTAGGGGTAACGGGCTTCCAGCTTCTCGAACATCTTGATGGCCCGGTCCCAGGCCCCGTCGGACATCGACTCCTTGGCCTCGGAATAGAGCTTCTGGGCGCTCCAGCCGGTGGTTTCGTCAGCCTTGTCGGGCAGGCCGCTGCAACCGGCGAGCAGAAGAAAGCCGGCAAGCGTTAAACTACGCAGGGTGAAATGCGCCATTGAAAACTCTTTGGAAGATGAGTGGGCCGATTATAGCCCAGCCATTCCTTCCCTTAGCCCGCTGCGAGAATCCATTCCTGTCGACCTGGCTGGCCTCCGGGCCGACCAGGCGCTCGCGCGTCTTTTTCCCGAACACTCCCGGAGCCGTCTGCAGTCGTGGTTGAAATCCGGCAGGATCCTGATCGACGGCAAGTCGCCCGACTCCAAGAGCAAGGTCTGGGGCGGCGAGACGGTCCAGGTGAGTCCCGAACCGTCCGACGAGGTGCTGGCGGAGCAGGCCGAGGACATCCCCCTCAACGTGGTTTTCGAGGATGAGACACTGCTCGTCATCGACAAGCCGGTGGGGCTGGTGGTCCATCCGGGCAGCGGCAACTGGTCGGGAACGCTCCTGAATGCGCTGCTGCATCATGATGCGGGGTGCCGGGCGTTGCCCCGGGCCGGCATCGTGCATCGTCTCGACAAGGACACCAGCGGCCTGCTGGTGGTGGCGCGGACCCTCGAAGCCCAGACCGACCTCGTGCGCCAGCTGCAGGCGCGCAGTGTCAAGCGGCATTACTACGCGCTGGTGCATGGCATGCCCCTGGAGTCGGGGCGGGTGGAGGCGCCGATCGGCCGCCACCCGGTGCAGCGGACGAAGATGGCCGTGGTGCCGGGTGGGCGTGAGGCCTTGACCCACTTCCGGGTCATTGAGCGCTTCGAGCGGGCCACCCTGGTCGAGTGCAGCCTGGCGACCGGGCGAACCCACCAGATCAGGGTGCATATGGCCCACATCGGCCATCCGCTGGTCGGCGATGCGACCTATGGCAAGGCGCGCAGCGCCGACCCGCGTCTCGATGCATTTCCCCGGCAGGCCCTGCATGCCTGGCAGCTGGGCCTGATCCATCCGCGCACCGGGCAGCCGTGCCGGTGGGAGACGCCCTTGCCGGACGACTTCCGGCAGCTTCTCGATGTACTCGGTGGAAGGCAGGGGGCATGATGGGGATCAATGGAATCCGGCCGGGCTGGCCGGCGCCGGATCGTGTGCACGCCCTCGTCACCACCCGGGCCGGCGGTGTGAGTGCCGCACCCTATGCAAGCCTCAATCTCGGTGTGCACGTCGGGGATGACCCGGCGCGGGTCGCCGAGAACCGGCAGCGTCTCCGCGCGCTGTTGCCGGCCGAGCCCTGTTGGTTGAATCAGGTGCATGGCACCGCGGTCCTTGATGCCGATACCTGGGCGGGCGGCCTGCCGGATGCCGATGGCGTGGTGAGCCGCCGGTCGGGCCGCGTATGCGTGGTGATGACTGCGGATTGCCTGCCTGTCCTGCTGTGCGATGCGGCCGGGACGGTTGTCGGTGCGGCCCACGCGGGTTGGCGCGGGCTGCACGCCGGGGTGCTCGAGGCCACCGTCGCGGCCATGGATGTGCCGCCGTCGAGCCTGCTGGCCTGGCTGGGGCCGGCCATCGGGCCGGACGCCTTCGAGGTTGGCGAGGAGGTCCGGCACGCGTTCGTCAGCGAGGACCCCCTCGCGGCCAGTGCCTTCCGGGCTGCAGCGGTCCCTGGCAAGTGGATGGCGGATCTTTATGCGCTGGCCCGCCTGAGGCTTGCCGCCCTGGGGGTGCCGCGAGTGCATGGAGGAGAGTTCTGCACCCATGCCGACGCCACCCGTTTCTATTCCTATCGCCGTGACGGGGTGACTGGCCGCATGGCCTCCCTGATCTGGCTGGACTGAGGCTTTGCCTCGGATCTCTGACGTTATACTGCGCGCCCCGTGTCTTTCCTGCCCATGACCATGACCCCCCTCGCCTGGATTATTGCAATGAGTTTTGCAGGGGGGCTGCTGAGTGTTCTGGTTGCCGCCGGCTTCGCCTGGGCGGCGCGCCCCCACTGGGTGCCGACACTCATCAGCTACGCCATCGGTGCCTTGCTCGGTGCGGCTTTCCTCGAGGTCCTGCCGCATGCCATCGAGGCGGCGGAGAGCCCCGAACGCGCCGCGATGAACATCCTGGCCGGCATCCTGCTTTTCTTTGTGCTGGAGAAGTTGGTGCTATGGCGCCACTGCCACGACGAGGGCTGTCATGGCCACGGGCACGCAGCCGGCGAGGAGCACCGCGATCACGGGCATGGCCACGATCACGGGCGCAGCGGCCTGCTCATCCTGGTCGGCGACACATTTCACAATTTCGTGGATGGCGTCCTGATCGCCGCGGCGTTTGTGGAGAGCACACCCCTGGGTATCGTCACGGCGCTGGCCATCATCGCCCACGAAATCCCTCAGGAGGTGGGGGATTTCCTGATCCTGCTGCACTCCGGTTACAGCCGCGCCAGGGCGCTTGCCTTCAACCTCCTGTCGAGTCTCGCGACCCTCGTCGGCGGCATGCTGGCGTATTTCGCACTTTCTCACATGGAGTCGCTGGTGCCGGTGTTTCTTGCGCTGGCGGCCGCGAGTATGATCTACGTGGCGGTGGCCGACCTCATCCCGGGCTTGCATAAGCGGACCGAATTGCGGGCCACTGCACAGCAGGTATTATTGATCGCTGCCGGCATTGCCTCCATCGTCCTCGCCCATCCGCTCGCGGAGCGCGCGCTGGGCTGATCGGCGGCGTCGCGCCGGTGTGCCGAAGAGCCACAGGAACAGGGAGAGCGGCGCAACGCCATAGAAGAAGAAAGTCAGAACCCCGCCGACAACGGTGGTCTCGGCCAGCGTCGCGAGCAGGGCGACATAAATCCAAGCAATCGCAACGATATACATACCCGGATTCTACAAGCCGAGGCGGATTGGCGGTATCGCTCCCGTGTGCCTCGGCGATCATCGCGCTTGCTTTCCGGGCGTTGCTTTTGAAGCACACAACAAGGAGAGGTAGATGTCGGTAACACCGGAGCAGTCTGCAGAGGCACTACAGAGCATGTTCAAGTTCGGCCAGTCCCTGGCCGAGGGGTTCTTCGATTTCCTTGGCAAGCAGAATGCCGCCATCCAGCAGGTGGCGCCGGGTGCGGCACCGCAGATTCCCCTGCCGGAGACCGAGGAGCTGACCCGTCTTCAGAAGGATCTGGCCGAAGCCCATGCCCGCCTCTGGGCGGCGATGTCCCAGGCCCGTCCCGGCGAGCCGGTCGAGCCGGTCGTCAAGCCCCAGCCCGGCGACCGCCGTTTCAGCGCGCCCGACTGGAACTCCAGCCCGGTCTATGACTACATCCGCCAGGCCTACCTGCTGAACGCCGATTACCTGACCAAGGTGGCCGATGCGCTGCCGGTCGCCGACGGGCGCAGCAAGGCGAAGATGCAGTTCCTCACCCGCCAGTACATCGATGCCCTGGCCCCTTCCAATTTTGCGGCCACCAATCCGGAATTCATCCGTACGGCGCTGGAGACCAAGGGCGAAAGCATCACCCAGGGCATCAAGAACCTCATCTCCGACATGGAGAAGGGGCGCATCTCCATGACTGACGACTCGGCCTTCGAGATCGGGCGCAACCTGGCCACCACGCCGGGTTCCGTGATCTACGAGAACGAGCTGATCCAGCTGATCCAGTACGCACCGCTGACCGAGAAGGTGCACAAGACCCCGTTGCTGATCGTTCCGCCCTGTATCAACAAGTTCTACATCATGGATCTGCAACCTGCGAACTCGCTGGTGCGTTTCGTCGTGGAGCAGGGCTTCACGGTGTTCCTGGTGTCCTGGAAGAACGCCAAGGCCGAGCAGGCGCATTTCGGCTGGGACGACTACCTGGAGAAGGGGCCGGTCACGGCCCTGCAGGTCGTCCGCGAGGTCACCAAGGTGGACAAGCCCAACGTGCTGGGCTTCTGTGTGGGCGGTACCATCCTGTCGTCGGCGCTGGCAGTGCTGCGCGCCAAGGGCGAGGACCCGGCCGAGAGCCTGACCCTCATGACGACCCTGCTCGACTTCAGCGATGCCGGCGAGATCGGTTGCCTGGTGGACGAGGCCTCGGTGGCTGCCCGCGAGGCGGCCATCGGCAAGGGGGGGCTGCTGATGGGGCGGGAGCTGGCCCAGGTCTTCTCGAGCCTGCGCGCCAACGACCTGATCTGGCAGTACGTGGTCGGCAATTACCTCAAGGGCAAGCAGCCCGAGGCCTTCGACCTCCTTTACTGGAACTCGGACAGCACCAACCTGGCCGGCCCCTTCCTGGCCTGGTACCTGCGCAACATGTACCTGGAGAACAACCTGCGTGTGCCGGGCAAGCTCGAGATGCTCGGTGTCAAGGTCGATATGGGCAAGGTCGACCTTCCCGCCTACCTGCTCGCGGCCCGCGAGGATCACATCGTGCCGTGGACCAGCGCCTACCTGGTGCGGCAGATCCTCGGCGGTGAAACGACCTTCGTGCTGGGGGCGAGCGGGCACATTGCCGGTGCGATCAATCCGGCCTCGAAGAATCGCCGCAGCTACTGGGTCGGTGACTCGAACGCCTCCGTGCCGGAAGAATGGCTGGAAAGCGCTACCGAGAAGCCGGGCAGCTGGTGGCTGCACTGGATCGAATGGCTGAAGGTCCGCGGCGGTCCGATGGTCGCTGCGCGGACCAAGCCGGGTAATGCCAAATACAAGGTTATCGAGCCGGCTCCCGGGCGCTACGTCAAGGAAACGGCCTGATCGGGACGGCAGCCGCGCGCTTCAGGTGGGCGGCTGCCGTCAAGCGTCGGCAGCGAAGAATCAGAATGGGGGCGTTGCCGGCATGCAGTTGACCCCCGCATAAATCACGACAAGGAGGGAGAATCATGGCACGTGTAGCACTCGTAACCGGTGGTATGGGTGGTCTCGGAGAATCCATTTGCATCAAGCTGGCGGCCCTGGGGTACAAGGTCGTCACCACGCATTCGCCGGGTAATGAGAAGGCGGCCGAATGGCTGCAGTCGATGAACAACATGGGCTACGGTTTCAAGGCCTATCCCTGCGATGTGTCCGACTTCGATTCGTGCAAGGCCTGCATCGAAACCATCGCCCACGACATCGGACCGGTGGATGTGCTGGTGAACAACGCCGGCATCACCCGGGACATGACCTTCAAGCGCATGTCCAAGGCTGACTGGGACGCGGTGATCCACACCAACCTCGACAGCGTCTTCAACATGACCAAGCAGGTCATGGACGGAATGGTCGAGCGCAAGTGGGGCCGTGTCATCAACGTGTCTTCGGTCAATGGCATCAAGGGGGCCTTCGGGCAGACCAACTACGCGGCGGCCAAGGCCGGCATGCATGGTTTCACCAAGGCACTGGCGCTTGAGGTGGCCAAGGCCGGTGTGACCGTCAATACGATCTCCCCGGGCTATATCGGCACCAAGATGGTCATGGCGATTCCCCAGGAAGTGCTCGAAACCAAGATCCTGCCGCATATTCCGGTCAGCCGGCTCGGCAAGCCGGAGGAGATTGCAGGCCTGGTGGCCTACCTCGCATCCGACGAGGCGGCCTTTGTGACGGGGGCCAACATCTCTATCAACGGCGGTCAGCATATGTTCTAATCTCGATTCCATTTGGCACCGCAACAAAGGAAAGTGAAATGACTCAGCGTATCGCTCTTGTTACTGGCGCAGTTGGTGGCCTCGGCACTGCAATCTGTAAATCTCTCGCTGCTGCCGGCGTCCGCGTGGTCGGCAACTTCTTCCCTGGCGATCCCGCCAAGGACGCCTGGGTTGAAGCCCGCAAGGCCGAAGGCCTGGATATCCCGGTGTACGGTTTTGACGTGTCCGACTACGAGCAGTGCAAGGCGGCCGTTGAGCAGATCGCTGCTGAAGTGGGCCCGATCGACATCCTGGTGAACAACGCCGGCATCACCCGTGACAAGTTCTTCCCGAAGATGGAAAAGGGTCAGTGGGATGCGGTCATCGCGACCAACCTCACCAGCCTTTTCAACGTGACTCACTCCATTTCCCCGAAGATGGCGGAACGTGGCTGGGGCCGCATCATCAACATCTCTTCGGTGAACGGCGTCAAGGGCCAGGCTGGTCAGACCAATTACTCTGCTGCCAAGGCCGGCGTGATCGGTTTCACCAAGGCGCTGGCGGCCGAGCTGGCCACCAAGGGCGTGACCGTCAATGCCATCGCTCCGGGCTACATCGGCACCGACATGGTCATGGCGATCAAGGAAGAAGTGCGGAACGCGATCATCGACACCGTCCCGGCCAAGCGCCTGGGCAAGCCCGAGGAAATCGGCGCGGCCGTGACCTACCTGGCGTCCGAGCTGGCGGGTTACGTCACCGGCGCCACCTTGAACGTGAATGGCGGTCTCTACTATCAGTAAGACATTGTCAAGTGCGTCACGGAAGCCCCGCCCCAAGGCGGGGCTTTTTTTTGCGCAGCGCAGTATAATCTCCAGAGGCGAACTCAATCGCCGAGGAGAAGACACGAATGGCCGACCAGATTCGCCTGATAAAAAAGTACCCGAACCGCCGCCTGTACGACACCCAGACCAGTTCCTACATCACGCTCGCCGACGTCAAGGAGCTTGTGCTCGAGAGCGGAAGCTTCCAGGTCGTTGACGCCAAGAGCGGTGAAGACCTCACGCGCAACATCCTGCTGCAGATCATCCTTGAAGAAGAGGCGGGGGGCGCCCCGATGTTCACCAGCGACCTGCTGTCCCAGATGATCCGCTTCTATGGCAATGCCATGCAGGGGATGATGGGGAAGTACCTGGAGAACAACATCAAGGCCTTCACCGACATGCAGGCCAAGCTGCAGGATCAGGTCCGTTCTGTCTATGGCGAGAACGCCACGGTCAGCCAGGACCTGTGGGCCCAGTTCCTGAATTTCCAGGGACCTGCCATGCAGAGCATGATGGGTGCCTACATGGAGCAGAGCAAGAAGATGTACGCCCAGATGCAGGAGCAGCTGGACAGCCAGACGCGCAACCTGTTCTCGGGCTTCCAGTTCCCCGGCTTCCCTCCGCCGCCCGGTTTCCCCGGCGACAAGAATGAAGGGCCGGTGGCCGAGACCGCGCCACCACCCACTCCCAAGACATAATAGAATCCCTGGGCCGCGCAGTTGTCGCGGCCCTTGCACTTTTCCCCATCAGGTTTTTCAAAGCATGACCCAAGCCAAACCCGCGGCCGCCCCCAAGGTGGGCTTTGTTTCACTAGGATGCCCCAAGGCCCTGGTGGACTCCGAACATATCCTTACGCGCCTGCGCGCCGAGGGCTATGAGATCTCGCCTTCCTACGAAGGGTCGGATCTCGTGGTCATCAACACCTGCGGCTTCATCGATGCTGCGGTGGAGGAGTCCCTCGATGCCATCGGCGAAGCCCTCAACGAGAACGGCAAGGTGATCGTCACCGGCTGTCTGGGCGCCAAGGAGGATGTCGTGATGGCTGCGCACCCCCAGGTGCTGGCAGTGACGGGCCCCCACGCCACCGAGCAGGTCATGCACGAGGTGCACAAGCACCTGCCCAAGCCCCATGACCCCTTCATCGACCTGCTGCCGCCCCAGGGCGTCAAGCTGACGCCCGATCACTACGCCTACCTGAAGATTTCGGAAGGCTGCAATCACCGCTGTACCTTCTGCATCATCCCGTCCATGCGTGGCGACCTGGTGAGCCGGCCGATCGGCGAGGTCATGCGCGAGGCCGAGAACCTGGTGAATGCCGGGGTCAAGGAGCTCCTCGTGGTGTCCCAGGACACCAGTGCCTATGGGGTCGATACCAAGTACCGTACCGGCTTCTGGGGTGGTCGGCCGATGCGCACCAAGCTCTATGACTTGTGCAATGCGCTGGGTGACCTGGGCGTCTGGGTGCGCCTGCATTACGTCTATCCCTATCCGAGCGTGGATGATCTGATCCCGCTGATGGCGGAAGGCAAGATCCTGCCTTACCTGGATGTCCCCTTCCAGCATGCGAGCCCGCGCATCCTGAAGGCCATGAAGCGGCCTGCCAGCACCGAGAACAACCTGGAGCGGATCCGCCGCTGGCGCGAGATCTGCCCGGACCTGACGATCCGGTCCACCTTCATCACCGGCTTTCCCGGCGAGACCGACGCCGATTTCGAGGAGCTCCTGCAGTTCCTCGATGAGGCCCGCCTCGATCGCGTCGGCGCGTTTGCCTATTCTCCGGTGGAGGGGGCGGCGGCCAACGATCTGGCCGATCCGGTGCCCGAGGAGATCCGCGAGGAGCGTCGCATCCAGCTGATGGAGTTCCAGGAGGACATCTCCACCGAGCGTCTCGAGCGTTTCATCGGCCGGGAGATGACCGTGCTGGTGGACGAGATCGACGAAGAGGGGGCCCTGGCCCGCTCGCCAGGGGATGCGCCGGAGATCGATGGCCTGGTGATCATCCCGGCCGGAGAGCACCTGCAGCCGGGCGAGTTTGCCCGCGTCCGCATCACCGACTGCGACGTGCACGATCTCTACGCCGAGCCGCTCTGAGCCTCCGCCTGCCACGCGCCCGTCCATGAAGCGCAAACCTGTCATCGGTGTGGCCCTCGGCAGCGGATCGGCGCGGGGGTGGGCGCATATCGGCGTGCTGCGCGCGCTGGCCCGGGAGGGTATCGAGCCGGCCATCATCAGCGGCTGCTCCATCGGCGCCTTTGTCGGCGCCATTGCGGCAACCGGAGACCTGGACAAGCTCGGCGCCTGGGTCGAGGCCCTGGGGTGGCAGGACGTGGTCGGGCTCATGGACATGGGCCTCCGCGGTGGCCTGCTCAAGGGCGACAAGCTGATGGCCTTTTTCGAAAGGGAGTTTGTCGACCGGGACTTCACGGCCTTGCCCCATACGTTCGGATGCGTCGCCACCGATCTCCACAGCGGACACGAGGTGTGGTTGAGGGAGGGCAGTGTTTCGGAGGCTGTCCGTGCCTCCATTGCGCTGCCCGGCCTGATGGCGCCGGTGTGGCAGGACGGGCGTCTGCTGGTGGATGGCGGTCTGGTCAATCCCGTGCCGGTCTCCCTGGCCCGTGCCATGGGCGCCGATGTCGTCATCGCCGTTGAACTGAATTCCGATTTGGTGGGCTGGGCCTGGCGGAACCGGGCTCCGCCGCCCGGGCCGGCGGAGGCAGCCAATGGGTGGCACCGCAAGCTGCTTTCCCGGCTGGGCCGGAATGGTCGCAACGGCAGCAATGACGGCGCCGAGGATGAGGCCCTGCCTTCCCTGTTGAGTGTCGTGCAGAGCAGCATCTCCATCATGTCGGTGCGGATCGCCCGCAGCCGCCTGGCCGGGGAGCCCGCCGATGTGGTCGTTTCGCCGCGCCTCGCCCAACTGGGCCTGATGGACTTTCACCGGGGGGCTGAGGCCATCGCGGAAGGAGAAGCCGCCGTGGCTGCCCTTCTTCCAGCCATCCATCGCGCGATGGGGCGATGAACCGCTGTCTTGGCGAAAGCCGGGGAGTGCATCATGACTGATTTCGTTGCAGCGCTTCAGGCTCTGCTCGGGCCGTCCCACTGTCTTGTCGATGCGGCCGACATGGCGCCTTGGCTGACCGACTGGCGGGGGCGCTACAGTGGGCGGGCACTGGCCGTGGTGCGCCCGCAGGATACCGCCCAGGTCGCGGAGGTGGTCCGGCTGTGTCGCGCGGCAGGTGTGGCCATCGTCCCGCAGGGAGGGAACACCGGCTTGTGCGGCGGGGCGACTCCGTTGATGGACGGGCGCTGCATTGTTCTCAATGTGTCGCGTCTGCGCCGGGTGCGGGAGGTGGACCCGGCCAACAACACCTTGACCATCGAGGCGGGCGCGACGCTGGCGGAGGCTCAGGCGGCTGCCGCGGCGGTGGACCGGTTGTTTCCGCTGTCGCTCGCCTCGGAGGGCAGCTGCGAGGTGGGTGGGGTGATCTCAACCAACGCCGGCGGCGTGCAGGTGTTGCGCTATGGCAATACCCGGGACCTGGTGCTCGGGCTGGAGGTCGTCCTGCCCAGCGGAGAGGTCTGGAGCGGCCTGCGGGGCTTGCGCAAGGACAATACGGGCTACGATCTGAAGCACCTCTTCATCGGTGCCGAAGGGACCCTCGGCATCGTGACGGCTGCGACGCTCAAGCTGTTCCCGCGTCCGCGGGCCACCGCGACCGCCTGGCTGGCTGTGGAGACGCCCGCCAAGGCTGTCGAATTGCTTGGACGGCTGCGTGAGCTTGCCGGTGATCGTGTCAGTGCATTCGAACTGGTTGGCCGGCCTGCCCTGGAACTCGTGCTGCAGCACATCGGAGGTGTGCGCGACCCCCTGCCGGCATCGCATCCCTGGTATGTGCTGGCCGAGATGACTGACTCCGGCGAGCAGGCGGCCCTGGAGGCGCTTCTGGAGGATGCGCTTGCCCGTGCTCAACTCGAGGGCTGTCTTCTTGACGGGGTCGTTGCGGCCAGTGGGCAGCAGGCGGCGGACCTGTGGCGACTCCGGGAGAATGTTTCGGAAGCTCAGAAGCGGGAGGGTTTCAGCATCAAGCATGACATCTCGGTTCCGGTGAGCGCCATTCCCGAGTTCCTGGCCCGGGCCGGGCAGGCCCTGGAGAACTGCTACCCGGGTATCCGGATCGTTGCCTTTGGCCATGTCGGCGACGGCAACCTGCACTACAACCAGTCGCAGCCGGTGCGTGAGGAGAATGCGGCCTTCATCGCACGGACCGCGGAGGTGGGGAGGGTGGTGCACGACATCGTTCATTCCCTGCACGGCTCGATCTCCGCCGAGCATGGCATCGGGCAGCTCAAGCGGGACCTCCTGGTGCGTTACAAGTCGCCGGTCGAGATGGCCATGATGCAGGGGGTCAAGGCTTTGTTCGATCCCGGGGGGATCATGAATCCGGGAAAACTCCTGTGAGGTGGGCGGGGGGTTGAGGGCTCCCAGGGTGGTTTTGGCACGCTGCCATAAACGTTCGGCATCCCGGCCCTGCGCTGGAAATGTCAGGATTTTTTACATTGCTCTCTGCCGCGATTTGCCCATTATAGTAATTTGATTAAATAACAATATCTTGTGTTATCTGGCTTGAAAGTTGCTGTCGTTACCGAGTGTCTGCTTGCCTGTCGAGTGCACCGATGTGTGTTCGTAGGGTGAACAATAAAAATATCGCTCCCGATCAACTTTTGAGGAATTTCGAATGAAAGCCAATCGTCTCTCCCTGGTGCTCGGCGCTGCCGTTGCCCTGTCCGCTGCCTCTTCCGCTTACGCCGATGCCTACCTGACCACCGCCTCCGGCCTGGGTGGTAGCTTCAGCATCACCGGCTTTGCCGACGGTACCCCCAACTCCTACACCATCAACCTCTCCAACCTGGATGGCACCCTGAGCGTCAATGTGCCGCCTTCCGGTGGTTACGATGTCGAGCGGATCGGCACCTTCGTGGTTAATTATGGTGGCCCGACGCCGGTTGGCGCGAGCTCGGCTGGCTGGGTGCCGCTGGGTTCGACCAACATCACCACCTCCGGCATCACCGGTTCCAACTTTGTCTACAACTTCACCAACAACACCTTCACTTCTGACGGTGTGGATGTGAAGGGCCTGACCAATACCTTCTCCGGCAACATCAACACCCTCAATGTGCTGCTCGGCGCCGTGTTTGGCCCGATCGTCACCCCGCTGCTCGGCACCGGCACCGTCAGCGTGTCGCATGTGCTGACCAACGACACCTGGGTGATCAACGTCACCGAGAACGACTCCCCGCTGACCGGCTTCAACGCCGTGCTGGCTGCTCTGGATGCCGCTCCTGGCAGCCTGCCCGACGGCCGCATCGATGGCACCTTCCGTGCCAACGGCTCCCTGCGTTTCGTGCCGGAGCCGGGTTCCATGGCTCTGGTTGGCCTCGGCCTGGCCGGCATGGCTGCCCTGCGTCGTCGCAAGGCTGCCTGATAGCCCCAAGGCTCTGCAGTTCCGTAAAAACGGCGGCGCAAGCCGCCGTTTTTCATTGTTGTTCAGGGGCGGGCGTGTCCGCCTCGCAGGAAAAAGTAGAAAGTCGTCGAAAGAGGTTTACATTCTCGATAGGCTTCTCTATAATGCGTTTCTCGTTGCACGGGGGTATAGCTCAGCTGGGAGAGCGCTTGCATGGCATGCAAGAGGTCAGCGGTTCGATCCCGCTTACCTCCACCAACAACTTGTAGTACCGGGTCCCCATCGTCTAGAGGCCTAGGACACCGCCCTTTCACGGCGATAACCGGGGTTCGAATCCCCGTGGGGACGCCAGGATCAAAAGTCCTGCGGCAGTAGGGCAGGTAGCTTCAGTCGAAGTTTGGCTGGGGTGGAAGTTTGAAGTGGAGTGGTAGTTCAGTTGGTTAGAATACCGGCCTGTCACGCCGGGGGTCGCGGGTTCGAGTCCCGTCCACTCCGCCAACATTGCAGAGCGAGGGAAGCCTGGCTTTCCTCTGTTCTCAGGGAAAGTAGGTCCCCATCGTCTAGAGGCCTAGGACACCGCCCTTTCACGGCGATAACCGGGGTTCGAATCCCCGTGGGGACGCCAGTTTTAGCAGGTTGTTGGTTGCCTGTAGCAGTTACGTGGGGGTATAGCTCAGCTGGGAGAGCGCTTGCATGGCATGCAAGAGGTCAGCGGTTCGATCCCGCTTACCTCCACCACTTTTAGCAGTACCGGGTCCCCATCGTCTAGAGGCCTAGGACACCGCCCTTTCACGGCGATAACCGGGGTTCGAATCCCCGTGGGGACGCCAGGATCAAGAATCCTGCGGCAGTGGAGCAGGTGGTTTCAGCTGAAGTATGGCTGGAGCAGAAGTTTGGAGTGGTAGTTCAGTTGGTTAGAATACCGGCCTGTCACGCCGGGGGTCGCGGGTTCGAGTCCCGTCCACTCCGCCAACATTCGAAAGAGGGAGCCTTTGGCTCCCTCTTTTTTTTGCCTGTTTTTCACCTCGTGTGATGTCTTTCAACGACCTTGCGCCCAGCTGGCGTTAAAATCCGCTCGCCTCTACATCGACTGCCTGCCGTGTTCAATACCATACTCACCGTTTGTACCGGAAACATCTGTCGCAGCCCCGTGGCCGAGTTCCTGATCCGTCATGGCCTGAATGCCAGCGGCCGGACCGGGATCAAGGTCGCTTCGGCGGGGATCGGCGCCCTTGTGAATCATCCTGCCGACGATGCGGCGCTCGAGTTCATGAATGGTCTGGACATCCCCATGGATGCACATCGTGCCAGGCAGATCGATTCCTCTCATACCCGGCAGGCCGATCTCATCCTCGTGATGCAGAAACATCACCTCGATTACATCCTCGCGATGGATCCCACGGCCCGTGGCAAGGTCTTCCTGCTCGGGCACTGGGGCGGCCGGGAGGTGCCCGACCCGTACCAGCGTGGCAACGCGTCGCATCGCGCGGCTTACGGGTTGGTGCAGGAAGAAGTGGCGGCCTGGCTCAAGCGTGTCTGATTTCACGCATTCTCGGGTGGGCCAACGCGTTTAGCATGAAATTCATGGTCTAGCTGATAGAATGCCTGGTAAATAACTGTGGCGTGAGTTACGCACAGTTTCAGGGCGGGTGATCCCATGTTTGGTGCCTTCACCCGCTCGCTTCGATCGATGGCGTTTATTTTCAGGGAGCGATAGTTTGGCCAAGGGAATGATTCTGGCTGCCGGCCAGGGAACGCGGGTAAGGCCTCTCACCAAGAATGTTCCCAAGCCGATGGTGCCCATACTGGGCAAGCCGGTGATGGAGTATCTGATCGAGCATCTGGCCCGCTTCGGCATTCGCGAGATCATGATCAATGTGGCCTACAACCATTACAAGATCGAGAACTACTTTGGTGATGGCCATCGCTGGGGTGTTTCCATCGGTTACTCCTACGAAGGCGTGAGAGATCACGGCGAGGTGGTGCCGAAGCCGCTCGGCTCTGCGGGCGGGATGCGCAAGATCCAGGATTTCTCGGGTTTCTTCGATGAAACCACGCTGGTGATCTGTGGTGACGCCATCATCGATCTGGACATTGGTGCCGCCCTGCACGAGCACAAGTCCAAGGAGGCCGTCGCCAGTGTGGTGACCCTCGAGGTGCCGCAGGATCAGGTCAAGAACTACGGCATCGTGGTGGCCGACAAGTCCGGCCGGATCCAGTCCTTCCAGGAAAAGCCGACGCCGGAGGAGGCCAGATCCAACCTCGCCAGTACAGGCATCTACATCTTTGAGCCCGAAGTGCTGGATCTGGTGCCTTCGGGCAAGACCTTCGACATCGGCAGCGAACTCTTCCCGATGCTGGTCGAGAAGGAGCTTCCGTTCTTTGCCCAGAAGCGCTTCTTCAACTGGATCGACATCGGTCGTCTCAGTGACTACTGGACGGTGCTGATGCGCGTGCTGAGTGGCGAGGTGGCCCAGATGGACATGCCGGGCAAGGAGATCCGCCCGGGCGTGTGGGTGGGCCCGAACACCTCGATTGCCTGGGACAGCGTGCAGATCGTCGGGCCGGTGTATATCGGCTCCAGCGTGCGCATCGAGCCGGGTGCGTCAATCATCGGGCCGACCTGGATCGGCCATGGCAGTCACATCAAGTCGGGAGCCAAGGTGGAACGCAGCATCCTCTTTGAATACACCCGCATTGCTGATGGTCAGCGCTTTTCCGAGATGATCGTCTCGCCGCAGTACTGCGTGACCCGCAGTGGCGATGCGTTCTATGCAGGCGACGACGAGTGCGTGCTGCGCTGGGGGGACGCGCGCGGGCGCTGAGCTGTCGTCCTGCCGAAGGCTCACTTGCAGATGGCCCGTTCGTACCTTGTGTGCGAACGGGCCATCTGATTTTCGGCTAGTGGAGAAGCTCCGGCTTGCCAGGGGACAGGACGTCGACCCAGACGTCTCCATCCTCCTCCCGCAACTGCAGGCCGAAGGTGGCGAATGCAGCCTGGATGTCCCGGCGCAGGGGGGCATCGGCGAGTTCGCCGGCCTCGATGGCATGGCCCGCCACGAGATGCTGTGCGGTGGTGAGCCACAAGGGGGCCAGGAAGGAGCCCGCAACAAACTCGTCCATCTCGGCGCTGATCGCCTTGAGTGGCTGCTCGAGACCGTCGAGGTAGCCCTGGACGTGGGCCATTGCCTGCATCAGGTGGGCGATGCGACCCATGCTCTTGGCGAACAGGCTGTCCAGATCCTGGTCGGCGAAGTAGAGGGTGATTTCTTCCTGCATGCCTTCCGGCAGGGCACGTACCAGGGCGGCCAGATGGTTGAGGAGCAGGTCGGAGTCGGCCGGCACCGACCAGGCTGCCCGGCGGTTGATCCGGTATTCCTGCCACATGGCGGCCACGATGGGGGCCAGGGCCCGCCCCAGCGGCGTATCAGCCTCCGTGGGGGACGGGGCTTGTGACTCGTGGAGTCGCCAGCATTCCTTGTGCAGGTGGTGGATCAGGCGGGCGATCTCGCTGCCGTCACCCGACAGGGTCTGCCACAGCTTGCTGCCATCGAAGAGCAGCGCCAGGCCGCCCTCGTCGGGCACCAGGCGGGACAGATGCGAGGTGTCCGCCGGGGTGACGCCGAAGCGTCGTTCGGCCGAGGCAAAGTCGTCAGTGACCAGAATCCGGGACAAGCCCGACAGGTCGAGATCGTCATCCCGGGCCTGGATGCGTGTCATCAGTGCTTCGATGACCTGGCGGAGGGTGGCTGAGTTGGCGGTGGATACCGGGCCGTCGAATTCGATGTGCATGGCTTACCGGGTTTACTCTTCCACGTGGCGCAGGGAGAGGTCGATGGCGCGTACGTCCTTGGTCAGGCTGCCGATGGAGATGCGGTCGACACCTGTTTCGGCGATCGCACGGACCTTGTCCAGATTCACGCCGCCGGAGGCTTCCAGCTCGGCGCGGCCCTGGTTGATCGCAACCGCCTCACGCATCTGGCTGAGGTCCATGTTGTCGAGCAGGATCATCTTGGCGCCTGCTTCGAGGGCTTCCTCGAGTTGAGCCAGGTCTTCCACCTCGACCTCGATGAACACGTTGGACGGGGCAAAGGACTTGGCCTGTTCGATCACGGCCTTGATGCTGCCGGCGGAGATGATGTGGTTCTCCTTGATCAGGATGCCGTCGTAGAGGCCGATGCGGTGGTTCGTGCCGCCACCGATCCGGACCGCGTACTTCTGGGCGAGGCGCAGGCCGGGCAGGGTCTTGCGGGTGTCGACGATCCTGGCCTGGGTGCCGGCTACCGCCTGCACGAAGGTGGAGGTCAGGGTGGCGGTTCCCGACAGCAGCTGCACGAAATTGAGGGCGGTGCGCTCGGCGGTGAGCAGCGAGCGGGCGGAGGCGTCCACCTCGCACAGCAGCTGGCCGGGCTTGATGCGTTCGCCGTCGCGCACGTGCCAGATCACCGAGGCATTGGGTTCGAGCGTGGCAAAGGTGGCGTCGAACCAGGCCGTGCCGCACAGCACTGCGTCCTCGCGGGTGATCACGCGGCCGCGGGCGCCACGGCTGGCCGGGACGAGACGGGCGGTGAGGTCGCCGGTGCCGATGTCTTCGGCCAGGGATGCGGCCACGGAGCGCTGAACTTCAACGCGAAGCTGTTCTGCAAATTCCATCGAGAGTCACCTAAGATGTTCCGGCGGGAAATTCTAACACCGGGGGGGAAGGGCGATGAGCACCATGATGGGCGTGCTGCAGGTAAGTCTGGGTGTATTGATCGTGGTGCTGGTCGGTGGAGGCCTGACCTACTGGTATGTGCAGGACATTACCCAGAAGAAGCATGCAATCCTGCGCAACTACCCGGTGATCGGGCACCTGCGCTATTTCTTCGAACAGCTCGGCGAATATTTTCGCCAGTATTTCTTTCTCGGCGACCGGGAGGAGATGCCTTTCAACCGGGCCACCCGGGGCTGGGTGTACCGGCTGGCCAAGAACGAGGGCGGCGTCATTGGCTTTGGCTCCACGTATGACCTCCACCAGGCGGGGGCCCTGCTCTTCGTGAACGCCGGCTTCCCGGTGCTGGAGGAGGACCAGGCGCCGACGCCGCCCCTGGCCATCGGCGAAGGCTATGCGGCCAAGCCCTTCGTGGCCCGCTCCATCGTGAATATCAGCGGCATGAGCTATGGTGCCCTGTCCAGGCCGGCGGTGCTGGCCCTGTCGAAGGGGGCGGCGGAGGCCGGGTGCTGGATGGACACCGGCGAGGGAGGGCTGGCGCCGGCACATATCGAGGGCGGTGCCGACATCATCATGCAGATCGGCACGGCTAAATACGGCGTACGGGATGCCGAGGGGCATCTGTCCGACGAGCGCCTGCGGGAGCTCGCCGCCATCGAGGCGGTGAAGGCCTTCGAGATCAAGCTGTCCCAGGGGGCCAAGCCGGGCAAGGGCGGGGTGCTGCCGGCAGCCAAGGTCACGCCCGAGATTGCCGCGATCCGGGGCATTCCGGTCGGGGTGGATTCCATCAGTCCCAACCGGCACCGGGATGTCGGCAACGTCAACGAGCTGCTCGACATGATCGTGCGGGTGCGGACCCTGACCGGCAAGCCGGTAGGCATCAAGACCGCCATCGGTGGGCGGCGCTTCCTGCACGAGCTGTGTGAAGCCATCCTGCGGCGCGGGCTCGACACGGCGCCCGATTTCATCGCCGTCGATGGGGGCGAGGGCGGCTCCGGTGCGGCGCCCCAGGCGCTGGCCGATCACATGGCCTTGTCCATCGACGAGGCCCTGCCGCGGGTGGTGGATACGCTGATCGAGTTCGGCCTGCGCGAGAGGGTGCGGGTGATCGCCGCCGGCAAGCTGGTCACCTCGGCGCGGGCTGCCTGGGCCCTGGCCTGTGGTGCCGATTTCGTGAATACCGCGCGAGGCTTCATGTTCTCGCTGGGCTGCGTGCAGGCCATGCGCTGCCACCAGAACACCTGCCCGACCGGCATCACCACCCATGATCCCAAGCTGCAGCGTGGCCTGGTGGTGGAGGAGAAATACCTGCGGGTGGCCCATTACGCCCGCAACATGAACCGGGAGATCGACATGATCGCCCACGCCTGCGGCCTGCGCCATTCCCGGGAGTTCCGGCGGGAGCACGTGCGGCGGGTCCAGGCCGATGGCCGGAGCGAAGCCTTCAACATGCTCTACCCGTATCCCGAGCCCTTTGACGGCAAGGCCGGCCTGTTCTAGGCGGCACTTCCTGCCGCCGTACTCCGGACGACCCTGCCTCTGGCCCGCGCCGCTGCGGTGAGCCGCGCAGGGCCGGCTGCGTTGCGGGGCGGCAATATTTACCGCGAGCCGGCCGCGCTCCCGGTGAGGATCCCCGCACCGGCCGGATCGAACGGGGCTCGGCGGCGGACAGTGCCTGTCTGCTTAACCGAACTTTACTTCCCTTTACGGCTTTTGGCGGCGGGATCGCCGCTTTTCGGCCGTTAAATTGCTATCTGAACAGGGCTGGTGACGTGCATGTCCGCCAGCCCGCGACGACCGGCGGCTTACCGGGTCAGGCAAGGAAAGGAAGGCATCATGGTCAGCAGCATCGGTAGTTACAGCAGCGCCTCAGCGGCATTCACCCGCCCCGATCCCAGCCAGATGGCGAGCAAGCTCTTCTCGAAGCTGGACACCAAGGGGCAGGGCTATATCGAGGAGAGCGATCTCCAGTCGGCGTTCAGCCAGGTTTTTTCGGCCACCGGCAGCAGCTCCGCCTCGTCGGACGCCTCGTCGCTGTTCAGCGCCCTGGACAGCGACAGCAATGGGCAGGTCACCGAGAGCGAGTTCTCAAGCAGCCTGCAGAAGCTCGCCGATGCGCTGGATAGCCAGGCCTTTGGCAGCCGCATGTCCGGCGGCATGGGCGGGATGGGCGGCGCGGGTGCCATGGGAGGCATGCCGCCGCCGCCGCGGGAAGAGGGCGACGCCGGCCTCACCAAGGACCAGCTCAGCAGCCAGCTGGAGGAGATCGGCTCTACCGACAGCCAGCGATCTTCCCTGATTTCGAACGTCGTCGCGAACTTCGAGGCGGCCGACGCCAATGGCGACGGCAAGGTCAGCCGGGCCGAGGCGATGGCCTACCAGCAGTCGAGCAGCAGCTCAACGTCGAGCGCCAGCTCCGGTTCGACGACCGACACCACCAGTGCCACGACCAGCGGCACATCATCCACCGCCCATGCCGAGGCCCGCATGATGCACCGGCTCATGGAGCTGATGCGGGCCTATGGCACCGACGCAGACAGCACCAGCGGCACGGGAAGCAGTGTCGCCGTGTCGGCCTGAGCCCCGGCTGCGTTCCCCCGGATCTGCGTCAGCTGTCGAGGCGTGACTCGACAATCTCGCGGATCCGGTGCTCCAGCCCGTTCTCGAGGCACTCTACCTCCAACAGATCGCCCCAGTTTTCCCGGAAATTGCGCTGCCAGGTGATCTGGCGCTTGGCCAGCTGGCGGGTGGCAAAGATGCCCTTGCTGCGGAAGGTCTGCAGGTCGCAGTGCCCCTCGAGATACTCGAGCGCCTGGCGATAGCCCACACAGCGCATCGAGGGCAGGCCCGGGTCCAGGGCATAGCGGCGGCGCAGGGCAACCACCTCGTCCACAAAACCGGCCAGCAGCATGGCGTCGAAGCGCTTCTCGATGCGCGCATGGAGCACCGCCCGGTCCCCCGGGTTGAGGGCCACCGGAATGTAGCGATGGCTGTCCGGCGTGGCTTCGCGGCGGGCGTAGCTGGCGGCCAGTGGCTGCCCGGTGAGGCGCACGATCTCCAGGGCCCGCTGGATGCGCTGGGCATCGTTGGGCTCCAGGCGCGCGGCAGCCTCCGCATCCAGGCGCGCCAGCTCGGCATGCAGGGCCGGCCAGCCATCCCGGGCGGCCGCGTCCTCGATCTCGCGGCGCAGCGCCGGATCGGCCTCGGGCAGGTCCGAGAGCCCCTCGCGGAGCGCCTTGTAGTACAGCATGGTGCCGCCCACCAGCAGCGGGATGCGGCCCCGGGCGGTGATCTCGCCCATCAGCCGGCGCGCGTCCTCGCAGAAGCGGGCGGCGGAATACGTCTCCTCCGGGCTCAGGATGTCGATCAGATGGTGGGGGCAGGCGGCCTGCTCCGCGGCACTGGGCTTGGCCGTGCCGATGTCCATGTCGCGGAACACCAGGGCCGAATCAACACTGATGATCTCCACGGGCAGGCTGCGGGCCAGGGCCAGGGCGCAGGCCGTCTTGCCGCTGGCGGTCGGGCCCATCAGCAGGATGGCGGGAGGAAGCGGGGGCGTTTGAGGCATCATGCAGCTTTCGAGTGGACGCGCATTGTAGCGGTTGGGATAGGGTGATGATGAAGCGCGTGGGGCGCATCGGCCTGCTGGCCGTCATGCTGCTGCTGGCGGGGCAGGCCTTTGCCGCCGGACCGACTTTCCTGTGGGAGCTGCGGGATGCCCGTGGCGCGGTGCGGGCCTGGCTGTTCGGCACCATCCATGTCTGTGACGAGGCCTGCTTCCCCTTGCCCGGAGTGGTGCGTGAAGCCTTTGCCAAGGCCGATGTGCTGGCCCTGGAGCTCGACCCGGACGATCCGCAGCTGGTGGTGCAGCTGCGCAAGGCCGGCATGCTGCCGCCGGGCGAGCGCCTCGGGCAGCGCCTGCCGCCTGAGCTGAACGCCCGGCTGGAGCGTGTGGCGGCGGGCTTCGGACTGCCAGCCGAGGCCATCCAGCGCCTGCAGCCGTGGATGGTGGCGACCCTGCTCAGCCTGCAGGCGGCCGAGAAGGCCGGTTATGGCGCATCCCAGGGCGTGGACCTGTGGTTGGCCCGCCAGGCGCGTGCGCGGGGCCTGCCCCTGCTGCCGCTGGAGACCGCCAGGCGCCAGGTGGCGGCCCTCGGGGCCGGTGGCGAGAAGGCTCAGCTGGCCTATCTCGCCGAGGTCGTCGAGCTGATCGACACGGGGGAGGCCGTGGCTTATTTCGGTGCCATGCTGCAGGCCTGGCGCGACGGCGACGCCGTGGCGCTGGACCGCCTGATGCGCGAAGAGATGGCCGGCGAGGCCATGCAGCCCTTGCTCGACGCCCTGCTGGACCAGCGCAACCGCGAGATGGCTGCGCGCATCGAGAAACAGCTCAAGACCGGCCGCCGTCCCTTCGTGGCGGTGGGGGCAGGGCACCTGGGCGGCCCCTCAGGGCTGGTGGCCCAGCTGGCCGGCAAGGGTTACCAGCTGCGTCAGCTCGATGCCCAGCCCGACTAGCCTGTGGTGGGCCGCGATGCGAGCCGCAGCATGAAGGCGCTGGCACGCGCCTGCGCCCTGCTCGCCAGCCTGCTGGCCGCGCCCGTCGTGCAGGCCGGGCCGATCGCCGTGGACGTCGGGCATTATCTGGCCCGGCCGGGCGCCACCAGTGCCCGGGGCATCCCCGAGTTTGAATACAACCACGGCCTCGCCGCAGTGATCGCCGCGCGCCTGCAGGCCGACGGCGAAAGCGTGCGCCTCATCGGCCACCGGGGCGAGATGGCCGACCTGCGTGAGCGCACCCGCGAGGCGGAGGCCGGCGGGGCCCGCTTCTTCCTGTCGATCCACCACGACTCCGTCAAGGAGGAGGCCCTGCGTCCCTGGACCTGGCAGGGGCAGGCCCGGCATTACGCCGAGGGATTCACCGGCTTCTCCCTGTTCGTCTCGCGCCTCAACCCGCACCTGGACGAGAGCATCGCCTGCGCCAGCGCCATCGGCGCCCGCCTGCGCCGGGCCGGCCTGCCGGTGGCCAGGCACCACGGCGTCTCCGCCTCCGGCACGCTGCGGCCCTGGGCCGACGAAGACAATGGCGTGTATTTTTACGACAATCTGGTGGTGCTGAAGACGTCGACCGTTCCCGCCGTGCTGCTGGAGGCCGGCGTCATCGTCGATCGGGACGAAGAGCAGGCCCTGGCCACGCCCGAGCGCCGTGCCCTCACGGCCGACGCGGTGGCCGCGGGGCTGCGTGCCTGCGGCGTGCTTGACCCTTCCGCGAACCCCTCTGCCGCCGGGGACTCCAAGCCCCCGGGCACGGGCAGTCCGTGACCGGGCGCCGCCAATCGGCGAAAATCCAGGCCCTGGAAGCCAAGGAGACCTTCCCGCGACATGAAGAACGTTCTGCTGTCCTATTTTTCCGCTGCCCGCAGCCTGACCCGGCGGGGCATCCTGTGGCACCTGATGTGGCCGACCCTGCTGGCGGCCATCGTCTGGTCGGGCCTGCTGGTGGCCAGCTGGGGGGCCCTGATCGAGCTGGGTACGCACCTCGTCACCGGCCTGCCCCTGGTCGGCGACTGGCTGGCCGGGTCCGAGTCGGCCCTGATGGTCGCCCTGGTCATGTTCAAGCTCAGCCTGGTGGTGCTGGCCCTGCCCATCATCTACGTGACGGCCGCCTTCCTGGTCGCTGCGGTGGCGCTGCCCCTGATGGCCGAGAAAGTGGCCGCGCAGGACTATGCCGACATCGCCCGGCGGGCCGGCGGCAGCCAGCTGGGCAGCGTGTGGAACGCCCTCACCTCGGTGCTGCAGTTCCTGGTGCTGCTGATCCTCACGCTCCCCATGTGGCTGATCCCGGGCGTGGGCCTGGTGATCTCCCTGGTCCTCACCGCCTGGCTCAACCAGCGGGCCTTCCGCTACGACGCCCTGATGGCGCACGCCGACCGGGCCGAGATGAAGGAGCTGCCGGCGGTGCACGCCAGCGGCTTGTTCGGCGTGGGCCTGCTGGGGGCCGTGATGGCCCACGTGCCGGTGCTCAACCTGTTTGCGCCGGCCCTGTCCGGGCTGGCCTTTGTGCACTATCTGTTGTCGGCCCTGCGGGTCAGTCGCCTGACGGACGACAACCGTGAAAACATCATCGAGGTGAAATGAATGGCTGACAACGCAACGCCCGCCTTCGGCGCGATCATCATCGGCGACGAGCTGCTGTCCGGCCGTCGCGAAGACAAACACCTGGGCAAGGTGCTGGAGCTGCTCAAGGCGCGCGGCCTGCGCCTGGCCTCGGTGCGCTACGTGGGGGACGAACGGCCGCGCCTGGTGCAGACCCTGCGCGAAAGCTTCGCCGCCGGCGACATCGTGTTCAGCTTCGGTGGTATCGGCGCCACTCCGGACGACCACACCCGCCAGGCCGCCGCCGAAGCCCTGGGCCTGCCCCTGGCCCTGCACCCCGAGGCCGAGGCCGAGATCCGTGCCCGCTTCGGCGACGAGACCACCCCGCAGCGCCTGCAGATGGGCGTGTATCCGGCAGGCAGCGAGATCATCCCCAACCCGTACAACCGCATCCCCGGCTTCTCCATCCACAACCATTTCTTCGTGCCCGGCTTCCCGGTGATGGCCTGGCCGATGGTTGAGTGGGTGCTCGACACCCGCTTTGTCCACCTGCATCACCAGCAGGATTACGTCGAACAGTCGGTGATCGTCTGGGATGCGATGGAAGGCAAGCTCATCGACCTGATGGAGCGCATCACCGCCGACTTTCCCGATGCCACCCTGTTCAGCCTGCCGAGCGTCGGCGGGGAGGGCGGACGGCGCCACATCGAGCTGGGCATGAAGGGCCCGGCCAGCCGTGTCGCAGAGGCGATGGCCCTGATCACCGCAGAAGTCAGCCAGCGCGGCTACGCCTGGGAGGCGCCCCCCGCCCAGGGAGAGGCTGCGTGACCTGCGGTTACCGGGACTTCCCAGGCCGGCGCTGGCTGGTGGTGTTCCTGCGGGCGGCCCATCTTGCGGGTGTGGTCGGCGTGGGTGCCGGCCTGCTCGCTGGCGCCAGTGCATCAGGCTCTTTCGCCGGCTTGCTGGTGGTCTCCGGCGTGCTCATGGCGGCGCTGGATGCCTGGTCGAATCCGGTCTGGCTGCGGGAGTTCGCCGGCCTGTCGCTGATCCTCAAGTTCGCCCTGCTGCTGTGGTTCGCGGTGGACGAAGCCACGCGCCCGGCGCTTTTCTGGTCGATCCTGGTCTTCTCGACCATCTTCTCCCACGCACCCGCCAGTTTCCGCCACCGCCAGTTGTAGGCCGGCCGGCTGTCATGGGCGTGCAGCCTTGCGTCGCTATGCTCCCGCAGCGTTGTGGCCGGGAGATGGAAGATGGATGCGGACTGCGTGTGGGTGAAGACGTCGGCCGGGGTGGAGGAGATCGCGGAGCGCCGACGGACCATTCCGCCGCGCCTCAGGACCGTGCTGATCCTGGTGGACGGGCGCCGCAGCGTGCGCCATCTGCGCGAGACCGCCGGCATGCTGGCCGACATGGGCGCGTCGCTGGCCGAGTTGCGCGGGCTCGGCTTGATCGCCCCGGTCGAAGTG
>WBTZ01000024.1 GCA_009026175.1 Zoogloea sp.
CTCAAGGCCCTCTGCGATGCCCTGATGGACAACCCCGCCGACGGCCGCGGCCTGAGCGAGTGGGCCGAGCAGGTGGGCGCCAGCGAGCGCACCCTGGCGCGCCTGTTCCAGTCCGAGCTCGACACCAGCTTCGGCGCCTGGCGCCAGCAGCTGCGCCTGGCCAAGGCGGTGGACGAGATCTCCCGCGGCGTGCCCATGGCCCAGGTCGCCGCGGCGGTGGGCTACGCCAGCCAGGCCGCCTTCTCGGCGATGTTCGCCAAGGCCCTCGGCGTCCCTCCCAGCCGCTTCACCGGCCCGCCCGGCTAGCCTCACCACGCCACCCGCCGTTCTGCCCGATACCAACAAGGAGGAGACACCATGAACGCCAGCGCCAGCACCGCCCACCTGATGACCGGCCAGGACTACCGGGAATCCCTCCGCCGCAGCAAACCCACCGTGTACGTGGACGGCCGGCTCGTCGAATCGGTGGCGGACGAGCCAACCCTGCAGCCCGGCATCAACGCCCTGGCGGTGAGCTACGACTTCGCCCACGACCCGGCCCGCGCCCCGCTGATGACGGCCCTCCAGTCCAGCAGCGGCAAGCGGGTCAACCGCATGCTGCACATCAACGAGTCCGCCGGCGACCTCCTCAACAAGCTGGAGGCGGTGCGCATCCTGTGTCAGGAGACCGGCTGCGCCCAGCGCTACCTGGCCCACGATGCCCTCAACGGCATCGGCCAGGCCGTGGCCAGGCTCGACGATGCCCGCGGCAGCACCGAAGCGCGTGCCCGCTTCGCCGCCTACCTGCAGCACGTGCAGGACGCCGACCTGAGCCTCGGCATCGCCATGACCGACGCCAAGGGCGAGCGCAGCAAACGCCCCGCCCAGCAGGCCAACCCGGACGTGTACGTGCACATCGTCGAGCGCAACGCGAAGGGCATCGTCATCACCGGCACCAAGGCCATCGTCACGGGTGCGCCCTACGTCCATGAGTTTCTGGTCATGCCGTCACGCAACATGCAGGCCGCCGACGCCGACTTCGCCCTGTGCTGCGCGGTGCCGGTGGACGCGCCGGGCATCACCATCGTATCGCGCCCGGCCGGCCGCCCCGGCGAGAAGCCCGAACACGGCGCCCCGCTGTTCTCCCGCCGCTACGGCCAGGCCACCGGAGTGGTGATCTTCGACAAGGTCTTCGTGCCCTGGGAGCGGGTCTTCCTGGCCGGTGAATGGGCGTTCTCCGGCGACGTGACCTACAACTACGCCACCCACCACCGCCACAGCTGCATCGGCGCCCGCGCCGGCTTCGGCGACCTGCTGATCGGCGCCGGCGCGCTGATGTGCGAAGCCAACGGCCTGGACCCGGACCACAAGGCCAACCTGCGCGACCCGATGGTGGAGCTGATCAAGATCACCGAAGGCTTCTATGCCTGCGGCGTGGCGGCCAGCGTGTATGGCGCGCGGGACCCCCACTCCGGCAGCTTCATGCCCGAGCCGGTGTTCTCCAACATCGGCAAGCTGCTGCTGTCCACCCAGATCTACGACATGCACCGGCTCGCCCACGAAGTATCCGGGGGCCTGATCGTCGCCCTGCCCGGCCCCGACGAGGACCACAACCCGGCCACCGCCGCCACCCTGGCCGAGGTGCTGCGGGCCAACCCCGACGTGCCTTACGACAAGCGGATCGAAGCGGCCCGCTTCATCGAAGACCTGACCGCCTCCTACCAGGGCGGCTGGTACTCGCTGATCAGCCTGCACGGCGGCGGCTCGCCCGCGGCGCTGAAGCAGGAGATCTGGCGCAACTACCCGCTGGGCAACAAGGTGGAGCTGGTAGAGCGCCTGCTGGAGCGCGGCGTGCTGGCCGACCCAGCGCGACCGCTGACCCGCAACAAGCAGCCGGGCCGCTGCTGCGACGCCGGCTGCAGCCAGCCCGGTCAGCCCATCATGGTGCCGCTGCCGACACCCGGCCGGGACTAGCGGGCAGCGTCACCTCAGCCCGACACCCGGGCCCGGTCGACGATGCGGTCGGCCCGGGCCTGGGTGATGACGCCGCCCCCCAGGGAACCGAACATCACGCCCCAGTGGTTTCCCTGCCCCCCCAGGCGGCTCGCCATGAAGGCCTCCACCACGTCGGGCGTGGCGTGGCGCAGCAGCTCGGCCCCCTGCACCGCGCGGGCGATCGCCTCGTTGGCGGCACGGGCCAGGAATTCTTCCCCGCGCAACTGATCGAGCAGCGGGCCGAGGGCCTGCAGGTGGGCATCGAAGCGGCTGTCCAGCCCGCGCACGCCAGCCAGGTCCGCCAGCAGGGCCTCGCGGCAGGCCTCGTCCTTGAGCATGGCCCGCCGCACATCCATGCACATCATGTTGGCGCTGCCTTCCCACACGCTGTTGAGCGGCGACTCGCGGAAGATCCGGGCCATCGGGTTCTCTTCGATGAAACCATTGCCCCCGTGGCATTGCAGCGCCTCGTTGGCCACCGCCGGGGCGCGGGAACAGTTGAAGAACTTGGCCATCGGCGTGGTGACCCGGGCAAAGGCGCGCTCCCGCGGGTCGGTGTCGATGTGATCGGTGGCGCGGGCCACCCGCAGGGCCATCAGGGTGCAGGCCTCCACCTCCACCGCCATGTCGGCGAGCACATTGGCCATCATCGGCCGCCGTGCCAGGCTGGAGCCGAAGCCATCGCGGGTGCAGGCGTGGTTGAGGGCGAGGGTCAGCGACTGGCGCATCAGGCCCGCCGAGCCCACCGCGAAATCCAGGCGGGTGAGGTGGGCGTGGGACAGGATCTCGCGGATCCCCGCGCCCTCCGCACCCACCCGGATGGCCAGGGTGCCGCTGAACTCCACCTCGCTGCTGGCATTCGACTTGTTGCCCGCCTTGTCCTTGAGGCGCTGGATGAAGAAGCGGTTGTGGCTGCCGTCCGGCAGAGTGCGCGGCAGGAAGAAGCAGGTCACCTCGCCGGCGACCTTGGCCAGGGTGAAGAAGCCGTCGGACTGGGGCACCGAGCAGAACCACTTGTGGCCGGTGAGCACATACCAGTGGGCGGTGGCGCCATGGTAGTCGGCGGAATGGGAGAAGGCGGCGGTGGTCTGGGTCTCGCGCAGGTCGGAGCCGCCCTGCTTCTCGGTCATGGCATAGCCGATCACCACCGAAGGTTTGTCGGCCACCTCCCGGCGGCTGAACTCGTACCCGGTACCGACGCATTTCTCGGCCCAGATCCGCAGCGCCGGCTCCGCCGCGAAACCGGCGTGGGAGGCATAGGCCATGCCGGTCGGGCAGCCCGTCCCGTGCTCCACCTGGTTCCACAGGTAGGACAGCACGGCCCGCGCAAAGTGGGGCTGGCGTTCGCGGGCGGTCCACGCGAGGGTCGGCACTTCGTGCTGCCAGGCCAGCGCCATCAGCTGATGCCAGGCCGGGTGAAACTCCACCCAGTCGATGCGGTTGCCGTAGCGGTCGTGGGTCTTCAGTTCGGGCAGATGGCGATTGGCCAGACGGGCCAGCTCCTGCACCGCCTCGTCGCCGGCCAGCCGGCCGAGGGCCGAGCAGCGCGCGGCCGCCCAAGGCGCTTCGCGGGCCACGGCGGCGGTCAGCACGGCATCGCCGTCGAAGGCGTTGAAGCCGCTGGCCGGCGCCGCCTGGTTGCGGACCAGGTGGGTGGCATAGCGGTCCGGCGTGGCGGCGAGCTGCGATGTTTCGGACGGTGCGTTCATGGAAGTCTCCTCCTGCGGCCTGTGACCGGCCTTGTCGTGGGTGGAACACGGGCTCCGGCAGCCGCTCGGCAGGCCTTCAGCCCAGGGTCGGGAATACGGCCACCGCCGCGCAACACACCTCGGCGATCTGGCCGGCCAGGACGCGCACGGCCTCGCCACCGTCGCCACTGCCGGCGAAATCGGCGTTGAGGGGGGACAGGGGCCCGATCAGGCCTTCCATGAAGCCCCCCACGATCACCGTGGCGGCGATGCTGGGATCGATGCCGGCGCGGAACTCACCACGGGCCTGGCCGTCCCGGACGATGCGCATGATCTGCTCGCTGATGGCATGCCGGTAGGTCAGGCGGGCCTCGTCGATCTCCCGCTCGCAAGGCTCGGCGATCAGCGCATAGGCCAGCCGCCGGTTGCGCATGGCCCGCACCACGAAGGTGGTCACCGCGGCGTTCAGGCGCTGCGCCGGCGTGCCTTCTCCCTCGGCGATGGCCTCGATCACGTCCACCTCCCGCTGCGACACGGTGGACAGCACCTCAACGAACAGATCGGCCTTGGAGGGGAAGTAGCGATACACCGAGCCGGTGGCCAGGCCGGCGGCGGCGGCCACATGGCTGACCTGCGCCTCCGGCCAGCCCCCCTCGGCCACCAGGGCGCGGGCGGCGGCCAGGATGCGCTTGCGGTTGTCGGCCAGGCGGGCTTCGACGGTATGGGTCTTGCGATAGGCCATGAAGAAATGAACTCTTATTCACTCAATGAACAGTAATTCATTTCTTCAAGTCCGACAACACTCCGCCGCAGGAGCTGCGCGGACACGCGCCGGAGCGCCGTACCGGGAGCCCGGCCGATGCTCCTGGTGCCGCGCTCCGCCAGGCTCAGGACGCAGGCAGCTCGAGCACCGCCTCCAACCCACCAGCCGGCCCCCGCCGGAGCTCCAGGCTGCCACCATAGAGGCCAGCCAGCTCGTGGACGATGGCCAGCCCCAGCCCGGAGCCGGGCACCGATTCATCGAGGCGGGCGCCTCGGGCGAGCACCTCGGTCAAGCGGGCGTCGGCAATCCCCGGCCCGTCGTCCTCGATGCGCACCCACAGGCGCGCTGGCCGCTCCTCCTGCCCATTCCGCGTGACACGCACCGCAACCCGGCTGCGCGCCCACTTGCAGGCGTTGTCCAGCAGGTTGCCGAGCATCTCCTGCAGATCCTGCTCCTCCCCCGCGAAGTATGTCACCGGGGCGTCCTCCACCCGGATGAGGAGGCCCCGCTCGGCGTGCACCTTCTCCATCACCCGGACCAGCCCCCGCACGCAGGCGAGCACCTCGCTGCGCTGCCCGGGCAGGCGCCGGGTGGCGGACATCCGCGCCCGCGCCAGGTGCCAGTCCACCTGCCGGCGGGCCAGCGCGACCTGCTCGCCGACCAGGCGGGCAAGTTCCGCCTCCGGGCCGGGCCGCCCCCTGGCGGCCGCCTGGTCGAGGACGGCAAGCGGCGTCTTGAGGGCATGGGCCAGGTTGCCTGCCTGGGTACGCGCCCGCTCGACCACGCAGCGGTTCTGCTCGAGCACCCGGTTGAAGTCGTCCACCAGCGGCTGGATCTCGCTCGGGTAGGGTCCGCCGAGGGTCGCGGCGCGGGCATCCTGCAATGCCTGGAGGTCGGCCTGCAGGCGGCGCAGGGGCCGCAGCCCGACCCACAGCTGGGCCACCGCTGCCAGCACCAGCAACACGAAGAGAACGGCCAGCGAGGCACCGAGCACGTGTCCAAAGCGTTCGACGGCCGCCCAGGTGTCCGTAAGGTCTGCCGCCACCAACAGCCGCCAGCGCGCCTCCGGCTGCTCGGCCGGGCGCACCGTGCGTTCGAGCAGCAGCAGGTGGCTGTCCCGCGGACCGGCCACCTCGTGGACATGCAGGGCGCCATCCATCAGCACATCGCCCGGCACCACCAGCTGGTCATCCCACAGGGAGCGGGAGCGACGCACTGCGGTGTGGCCGCGCCCGTCCGGCGCCACCTCGTCGATCTGCCAGTACAACCCGGAATAGGGCTGCTGCCAGCGGGGGTCGGACAAGGCCTGCGGATCGATGGCCGGCCGTCCCTGGGCGTCCGCCCCGAGACGCGCGGTCAGCTGGTCCAGCTGCAGGCCCAGGCCAGTCTGGAACTGCTGCAGCACGTGCTCGCGGAACAGGCCGTGCAGCACCACGCCGGCCAGGACCAGGGCCACCGCCAGCCCCATCACGGTGGCGGCAAACAGGCGGAGGCGCAGGGAGCCGGCGCGGCGCGGCGCGCCCCGTGCCTGTCCGGCAGCAGCGGTCCCGGGCGCCGTCATCGGGGCCCGAGGCGGTAGCCCTGGCCCCGCACGGTCTCGATCAGGTCGGCGGCGAGCTTCCTGCGCAGGCGGCCGACGAAGACTTCGATGGTGTTGGAATCCCGGTCGAAATCCTGGGCATAGATGTGCTCGGTAAGCTCGCTGCGCGAGACCAGCTGCCCGGGGCGATGCATCAGGTATTCGAGAACCTTGTATTCGTGGCTGGTCAGCGTCACCGGCGCCCCCCGGAAACTGACCCGGCCGCTGCGGGTGTCCAGCACCAGCTCGCCGCACGTCAGCACCGGCGAGGCCAGGCCGCCGGCGCGGCGGATCAGCGCCCGCAGGCGGGCCAGCAGCTCCTCGGTATGGAAGGGTTTGGTGAGGTAGTCATCGGCACCGGAATCGATGCCGGTGACCTTCTCGTGCCAGTTGTCGCGGGCGGTCAGGATCAGCACCGGCATGCTGCGCCCGTCGGCGCGCCAGCGGCGCAGCACGCTCAGGCCGTCGAGCAGGGGCAGGCCCAGGTCCAGCACCACTGCGTCGAAAGGCTCGCTGTCGCCGAGGAAGTGGGCGTCCCGCCCGTTGTCGGCCTCATCCACCGCGTAGCCGGCCTCCTCCAGGCTCAGGCGGAGCTGGGCCCGCAGCACGGGTTCGTCTTCGACCAGCAGGACTCTCATCGGCGCTTCTCCTTCAGCACCGCTGCGGTCTTCGCATCGAGCTTCAGCTTGAGCAGGCGGCCATCCGCCTGCAGCAACTTGACCTCGTAGATCCACAGCCCGTCGTCACGCTCGAGCTCCACCTCCAGCACCCGGCCCGGATAAGTACGCTCCAGGCGCGCCAGCACATCGCGCAAGGGCAGGATCTGCCCGGCCTCCACAGCCCGCCGGGCACGCTCGTGATCGTCGTCATCGGCCCGCACCGGGGCCACGGACAAGGCAGCGATCCCCAGCAATGCCGCCACCAGCAGTGGCAACAAGCGTGACGGGGCAAGCGGGTGGCGCGTGACAGGGATCTTCATGCGCCGATTATCCCCTGCCCAGCCTGAACGGAGGCTGAACAGCCGCTTCAGCTTTCATACAGGCAGCGCGGCGCAGCATGTGCCCACGCTGACTTCCCGCTCCTTGCGAGCCCCACATCATGCTGCTCCGTAGTCGCCTTCTGAAACCTGCCGCCGCCCTGCTCCTGGCTGCAGTGACCAACGCAGCCGCGGCAGCCGAAACCACCGCCGCCGCCCAGCTTGAGCACTGGAATGCCCAGGCCAGCACACCCGGCCAGGCGGCACGCGGCCAGGCCTTCTTCACCAGCCGGCATGGCGGCGAATGGTCCTGCGCGTCCTGCCACGGCACGCCGCCCGTCCGCGAAGGCCGGCACGCCACCACCGGCAAATCGATCAGTCCCCTGGCCCCGGCCTTCAACCCGCGCGGCTTCAACGACAGCGCGCGCAGCGACAAGTGGTTCCGCCGCAACTGCAAGGACGTGCTGAACCGCGAATGCAGCCCCGGTGAAAAGGCCGACGTGCTGGCCTACCTGCTGCAACTCAAGCCCTGAAGCGCCTGCCACCCACCGGAGACCCTCATGCCCCCGATCAAACACACGCATCCCGCCCCCGCCCGTGCCGGCCTGCTCCTGGCCATCACCCTCGCCCTTGCCGGCCCGGCTGTCGCAGACGACGACGGCCGCAGCATGCCCCGCCAGGTGCCCAAGGCCTACACCAGCGAATGCGGCAGCTGCCACCTGGCCTTTCCGCCCGGCGCCCTGCCCGCCGCCTCCTGGAAGCACATCATGGCCGGCCTGGACAAACATTACGGCAGCAATGTCTCCCTGGACGACGCCACTACGCGCCAGCTCGACAGCTGGCTGCAGGCCCATGCCGGCACCTGGAAGCGGGTCGGCGAGACGCCTGCGCAGGATCGGATCACCCGCTCGGCCTGGTTCCAGCGCAAGCACCGCCAGGTCCGCGACGCGGTGTGGGCCCACGCCAGCGTGAAGAGCCCCGCCAACTGCGGCGCCTGCCACCCGGGGGCCGAGCGCGGCGACTTCGACGATGACCACCTGAAGATCCCGCCCGGCCTGCCCCTGCACCTGCGCTGGGCGTGGTTCGACTGACAGCACCACCGGAGAACCCGCCATGTATCCACTCGCCGCCCCCACGACCGCAACCACAGCGCCCCCCGTCCGGGCCCGCCAGCGCGTCATCGACGACCCCATGCGCATGTTCCACTGGCTGTTCGCCGCGGCCTTCACCGGCGCCTACCTGAGCGCCGACAGCGAACACTTCCGGCTGCTCCATGTCACCCTCGGCTACATCCTGGCCGGGCTGTTCGCCTTCCGCCTCGCCTATGGGCTGTTCGGCCCTCCCCAGGCGCGCCTCGCCCGCCTGCGCGGCAGGCTGGCCAGCGCCCGCGACTGGCTGCATGGCCTGCGCCACGACGGCACCATCAACCGGCGGCAAGGACAGAACCTGCTGATGGCCCTGGCCATCGCCACCCTGCTCCTGCTCACGCCATTCCTGGTCCTCAGCGGCTACGCCGTCTGGCAGGAATGGGGCCTGGGCCTTGCCGGCGTGGACGAGGACTGGCTCGAAGAACTCCATGAACTCGCCGCCAATGCCTGCCTCGCCGCCGTCCTCGGCCACCTGGCGCTGCTCCTCGGCCTCAGCCTGCTGCGCGGCAGCAACCAGGCCCTGCCGATGCTCACCGGCCAGGTCGAAGGCACCGGCCCCAGCCCGGTGAAGAAGCCGCGCCGCTGGCTCGCCGCCCTGCTCTTCCTCGCCACCCTGGCCTATGCCGCCTGGGCCTGGCTGCAAGCGCCCCACGGCCTGGTCCCGGCCCTGTCGGCCCTCTCGTCGCACGTTACATTCCTGTAATCTCGGCCCCGGCTGCCGGCGCGGAGGCAGAATACGGGCCCGGCGTGGCGTGAAGGACATTCAAGGTGAAGATACTGGTCGTCGAGGACGAACCCAAAACCGGGGATTACCTGAGGCAGGGCCTGATCGAGGCCGGGTTCGTGGTCGACCTGGCGCGGGACGGGCTGGACGGCCTGCACCTGGCGCTGACCGAGGCCTACGACCTGACCATCCTCGACGTGATGCTGCCGGGCATCGACGGCTGGCAGGTGCTGCAGGGCATCCGGCGGGCCGGCAAGGAGATGCCGGTGCTGTTCCTGAGCGCCCGGGACGCCATCGATGACCGGGTCAAGGGGCTCGAGCTGGGCGCCGACGACTACTTGGTGAAGCCCTTCGCCTTCTCCGAACTGCTGGCCCGGGTGCGCACCCTGCTGCGCCGCGGCGGCAAGGCCAAGGAGGCCGAGATCCTGCGCGCCGCCGACCTGGAGCTCGACCTGCTGCGCCGACGGGTGACCCGCGGGGGACGCAAGATCGACCTGACCTCCAAGGAGTTCTCGCTGCTCGAACTCCTGCTGCGGCGCCAGGGCGAGGTCCTGCCCCGCTCGCTGATCGCCTCGCAGGTGTGGGACATGAACTTCGACAGCGACACCAACGTGATCGAGGTGGCCATCCGCCGCCTGCGCGTGAAGGTGGACGACGACTTCGACTTCAAGCTGATCCGCACCGTGCGGGGCATGGGCTACGTGCTGGACGCCACGGAGTGATGAAGCTGCCCTTCGGCCGCTCGGTCACCGCCCGCCTCACCCTGCTGTTCGCGGTGGTCTCCTCCAGCGTGCTGCTGGTCCTCGGCCTGGTCATCGCCTCGCTGGTCGAGCACCACTTCGAGGACATGGACCTGGAGCTGCTCGAAGGCAAGCTCGAGCTGATCCGCCACGCCGTCGTCAAGGCACGGGCCAGCGGCAATCTCGAGGCCATGGCCGAGCCGCTGGAGGCCGCCCTGGTCGGCCACCATGGCCTGGCGGTGGGCGTCTGGCGCGCCGACGGCCAGCCCGTGTATGTGTCGGCCGCGGCGGCCTTCCCGGCCGACAGCATCCCGCCGGGCGGCGACAAGCCCTTCCCGCGGACCTGGGAGAGCGATGACGGCCAGCGCTACCGGGGCCTCCAGGGCCTCGCCCCGACCGGCCGCGACGGCGAAGCCGCGGCGCGGGTGGCGGTGTCCACCGGGCTGGCGCACCACGACCATTTCATGCAGTCCTTCCGCCTGGCCATGTGGACGGTGGTGAGCGTCGCCGCCCTGCTGTCGGGCCTGCTCGGCTGGGTGGCGGCCCGGCGTGGCCTGGCGCCGCTGCGCGACATCGTGCGGCACGCGGCCGACATCACCGCCAGCAAGCTCGACCAACGTCTGGCCGACGACGCCATCCCGGAGGAGCTGGCCGAGGTGGTACGCACCCTCAATGCCATGCTGGCCCGGCTGGAGTCCTCGTTCCAGCGCCTGTCCGACTTCTCTTCGGACATCGCCCACGAGCTGCGCACCCCCGTCAGCAACCTGCTCACCCAGACCCAGGTGACCCTGTCGCGGGCCCGCAGCCTGGCCGAGTACCAGGACGTGCTGGCCTCGAATGCCGAGGAGTTCGAGCGCCTGTCCCGCACCATCGCCGACATGCTGTTCCTGGCCAAGGCCGACAACCGGCTGCTCATCCCGACCCGCGAGCCGGTCCATCTGGAAGCCGAGGTGCGCGGGCTGCTGGAGTTCTACGAAGCGCTGGCCGACGAGAAGGCGCTGGTCCTGAGCTGCACGGGCAGCGCCGAGGTCAGCGGCGACCGCCTGATGCTCCGGCGCGCCATCAGCAACCTGCTCTCCAACGCGGTGCGCCACACCCCCGCCCACGGCCACATCGCCGTCGAGCTGGCCTCGGACGGGCAGACGGCCCGCCTCCGCGTGGAGAACTCCGGCCCCGGCATCGCGCCGGAGCATCTGCCCCGCCTGTTCGACCGCTTCTACCGGGCCGATGCCTCACGTCAGCACTCGGGGGAAGGCTCGGGCCTGGGGCTGGCGATCAGCCTGTCGATCGTCCAGGCCCACGGCGGCGGGATCGAGGTCCGTTCCGAGGCCGGGCTCACGGTCTTCGAGCTGCGCCTGCCGCTTGCGCCGCCCGTGTCCTGAGCCCCTGCGCTCAGAACTCGGTGTGGATGCGCATGGCGAAGAAGTTGGCAGGGCCGCGGTCGGCGTTGTAGGCCGGATTCCACATGCGCTGGTAGTCGGCGGTCAGGAAGACCGTCTTCCACACATTCAGGCTGTAATAGGTTTCCACCAGCTGTTCGGGCCGGTAGCTGAGCCGTCCATCCCCGATGAAGAAGGAGATGCCGCCTGCCTCCAGGTACTCGCGACGGTCCTTCGACAAGCTGTTGCGGGCATAGCCCAGGCCCAGGGTGTCCATGCCGCGCCCCCACGCCGTCCCCTTCAGCGCCAGGCCCATGCCCAGTGAGGCATCGGTCTCGGTGAAGGCATAGGTCTCGGTGCGGCCATCGGCCTTCATCGCCCGCAGGAAGAAGCCCAGGTCATCGTTGATGGCCTGCTCGAGGTTGATCCCGACACCGTACTTGATCTTCTCGCCCCGACGCACCGCCAGGATCGCCTGCGGGTCCGCATCGGGGTTGGCCTTCAGGTAGCCCAACGCGTCCTCGAAGGACGCCACCACCGCGCGGTTGCGCCAGGCCAGCAGGCGCAGCTTGCCGGGCTGGCCCCACAGGGTGTGGCCCCGCTCCACCTCCACCTGGTCGCCGTAGTGCTTGAAGATCTGCGAATCGGTGGGGAGCATGTTCGGCTCCTTGGGGCCGGTCATCCGCCCGACGCGGAGTACCCAGTCATCCTGGTACCACTCCGCGGCGAAGCCCCAGCCGAAGCCCCGGGCGTCGGCCGCATAGTCGTAGGACAAGGGCGCCATGAAGCCGGCGTTCATGAAGTGCACCCGCGGGTCCTTGGCGTAGCGGTTGTCGTCGAAGACATCGAGGGTCGAGAAATTGCCCACCGTCAGCACCACCCGGTTCTTGTCCACCGTGCCGGCCATCTGGTTCAGGTCCGCCTCGACCGCCTCGTCACCACCGCCCAGGCCCCAGGTCTGGCGCAGGAAGAGACGCTGGCGGTACATCTTGGGGCGGGTGCCGGCGGTGCGCGTCAGCTCCCCGTTGGTGAAGCCCCCACTGCCGCTCAGCTCCGAGAAAGGCACCCCCTGGGTGATCTCCGGATTGAGGTAGAGCTCGCCGCCCTGCCACGGGCGGAAGCCCAGGTAGGCGGTGGTGGTGGCGGTGTAGCTGTTCTCGCGGGCCGCCTTCAGGCTCCTGGGACCGCTGTAGTCAGCCGGCATGCTCGGCTTGGTCTGCCAGACGTAGGTGGCCTGGAAGCGTGCGGTCCAGTCCTCGTGGGTCTCGCCGGCGGCCAGGGCCGGCATGGATGCCCACAGGGCGCCAAGCGCCGCGCAACGGGTAAGGAAAACAGCGGAACAGATGCGCATCGGCGACTCGTCACTCAGGAATGGGCCCGCAGGGGCGCTCCCCGGACGGGAGCGCGGCGGATTCTGGGCGAGCAGTTTATGAAAGTAAAGTTACAGCACGAAGACTCCGGCGACGGACTGCAAGAAACGCAGGCCGCCGCGGCATCACATCAGGCCCATGCCCCGCAGGATCGTGATGGCGCTGGTGGTGGTCACCAGCGACCCCAGCGTGGTGATCGCCACGATATTGGCGGCGAGCGTGCCATTGCCGCCCATCGCCCGCACCATCACGTAGCTGGCCGCGGCCGACGGGGCCGAGGCCATGAGCATCACGATGCCCAGGCTCATCCCCCGAAAGCCCAGGGCGATGGCCCCCGCCGTATAGGCCAGCGGCACCAGCACCAGCTTGACCACCGAGGCCATCGCCGTATTGCCCAGCTCGGCGCGCAGGGTCTTGAAGTTGAGGGCCGCCCCGGTGCACAGCAGGGCCAGCGGCAGGGTCAGGTCCGCCAGGTACTGGCCCGACTGGACCAGCACCCGCGGCAGCACCAGGCCGCTGAAGGAGACGCACAAGGCCAGCGCGATGGCCACGATCAGCGGATTGGTGACGATGTTGCGCAGGACCCGCGAAACGCCCTGGCGCTTGTGCAGGGAGCGGCTGAGGGTCACCACCGAGAAGATGTTGAACAGGATGGTGAGCAGGCCCACGTACAGCGACGACCCGATCAGCCCGGCCTCTCCATAGGCATTCACGCAGTAGGCCAGCCCGATCACCCCCAGGTTCGAGCGGAAGGCCGCCTGCACCACCACGCCCCGGTCCTCCGGCGGCTGCACCCAGAAGTGGGCCAGCACCTCGAGGATCGCGAAGACCACCGCCGTCGCCGCCAGGCCGTAGCCCACCAGCGCGAGATTGGCGGACTCCCCCACATGGGTCTTGGTCACGCTGAGGAACAGCAGGGCCGGCAGGGCGATCTTGAACACCAGCTCCGAGCCGGCGTTCACAAAGCCGTCGGTCAGCATGCCGGCGCGCCGCAGCCAGACACCCAGCCCGAGGATCACGAAGATCGGCCCGGTGACGGAAAAGGAAAATTCGAGAACAGCCAGGAATTCAGTCATCGCGTGCCGCCCGGGTGGCGCATGGACAAGGTTCAACTTCAGATCCGGAACGCGGACCGGCGCCCGCCCGTCCTGCCGCCCTACTTTACATGGTGTTGCCTGAACGCCCGCCACAGCACCAGGTCGTAGGCGATCTTCAGCACCCCGCAGGCGATCAGCGGTGCCGCCAGCCAGCCGCCGGCAAACAGGGCCCCGCCTATCGTCGGGCTCAAGGCGGCGGCCAGGCTGCGCGGCACCGCCGTGAAACTGGCCGCCGCCGCGCGCTCGCCGGGGGTGACCGCCTCCATCACGAAGGCGCTGCGGGTCGGCACATCCATCTGCGACAGCAGCGCCCGCACGAAGAGCAGGGCAAACGCCAGCTCGATGCTCGGGACAAAGGCCGCCAGTATCAGGCAGATGCTGGCCGGAATGTGCGTGAACACCATGGTGTTGATCAGGCCGATGCGCCGGGCCAGCCTGGGCGCGATCAACTGGGAGGAGGCCGACAGCAGGCCCGACCAGAAGAAGAAGTTGCCCGCCGCCGTCAGCGAGAGGTCAAAGCGCTGGAAGAACCACAAGGCCATCAGCGCATTGATGACCAGCCCGCCGGCAAACGAATCCACCGCAAACAAGGCCGCCAGCCGGATCACGATGCCCCGGGACTCGCCCAGCGGAACCGGCGGCACCTGGGGCCCGGTGCCCGCCGGAAGCCGCCGGTAGAGCAGCCAGACCACGGCCCCGACCAGCCCGTAGGCGGCAAACATCCCCTGCATGGCACCGAGCGGGGTCAGCCCCGTGGCGCCGACCAGCCACTCGGGCAGGCCGGCGGCCAGCGCCCCGAGCGCGGCAAACAGCGCGCCCAGCAGGGAGTAGCGGGCAAACAGCGCCGTGCGCGCCACGCCCTGCCCGGATTCCGCCAGCCGGGCATGCTCGAGGGGCAGGAACACGCTGACGTCCCCCGAACTCGGATTGAGCGTCCCGACGAAGGCCACCAGCAGCAAGGGCCAGAAGGCCGTGGTGAGGGCGAAGCACAGCCCCGTCGCCAGCATCAGCAAGGCCGCCCCGAGCAGCAGCCGGCGCGGCTGGAAGCGATAGCCCCAGGCTCCCACCGCCAGGGTCGCCAGGGCCGAGCCCAGCAGGGTCGCCGTGCTGAGGATGCCCACGTCCAGGGTGCCATAACCCAGGGCCAGCAGATAGGCCGGCAGCAGCACCGCCACATAGCCATCGACGAAGGCCCTGAGCGCCCTGCCCGCCAGCAGCGGCCACACGGCGCCATCCCCCCCCGGGGGAATCAGCAGACGGCGCATCACGCCCGCCGCGGGCGGCTGTCCGCCCGCAGCGCCTCCCCGGAGGGCCGCCCGCTCACAGCAGGCTCCTGATCGCCAGCCCGAGCACGGCACAGGCGGCGATGACGTGGATCACATTCACCTTGAAGCGGAACAGGGCGATGGCCGCGGCCACGGCGATCGCGGCCGACACCGCATCGAAGCTGCCGGCGAAGCCCTTCGGCCACAGCACGTGATAACCGAAGAACAGAGCCAGGTTGAGGATCACGCCGACCACCGCCGCCGTGATGGCGGTGAGGGGGGCGGTGAACTTCAGGTCGTTGTGGGTGGTTTCGATGAGCGGCCCGCCGGTCAGGATGAAGATGAAGGAGGGCAGGAAGGTGAACCAGGTCACCACGGCAGCAGCCACCGCACCGGCCAGGAACAGGCTGTCGGGGCCGAACACGGCCTTGGTGTAGCCACCGACGAAACCGACGAAGGACACCACCATGATCAGCGGCCCCGGAGTGGTCTCGCCCAGCGCCAGGCCGTCGATCATCTGGTGCGGCGTCAGCCAGCCATAGCTTTCGACCGCCCCCTGGTACACATAGGGCAGCACCGCGTAGGCCCCGCCAAAGGTCAGCAGCGCCGCCTTGGTGAAGAACCAGCCCATCCGGGTCAGGGTGTTCTCAGTACCGTAGCGGGCAACCAGCAGGCCCATGGGGATCAGCCACAGCAGGCTGCCCACCAGCGCCACCCGGAGCAGGCGCCCCCACGTGAACAGGGCATGGGCCGGTGTCGGGGTGTCATCATCGATGAGGGCACGGCCATGGGATGTGCCGGCCTTGCCGTGCCCCCCTCCGGCCTTGAAGCTGTCCGGAGCGAGGCGCCCCCCCACATAGCCGGTCAGGGCGGCCGCCAGCACGATCAGCGGAAACGGCAGGTCGGCGGCGAAGATCGCCACGAAGGAGGCCGCCGCCACCGCCCACATCACCGGGTTCCTGAGGGCCCGGGCACCGATGCGGTGGGTGGCCTGCACCACGATGGCGGTGACCGCCGGCTTGATGCCATAGAACAGGCCGGCCACCAGCGGCATCTCGCCAAAGGCGACATAGACCCACGACAGGGCGATCAGGATGAACAGCGAGGGCAGCACGAACAGGCCGCCCGCCACGATGCCGCCCCAGGTCCGGTGCATCAGCCAGCCGATGTAGGTGGCAAGCTGCTGCGCCTCGGGCCCGGGCAGCACCATGCAGTAGTTGAGCGCATGCAGGAAGCGCCGTTCGGAAATCCAGCGCCGGCGCTCGACCAGTTCCTGGTGCATGATCGAGATCTGCCCGGCCGGGCCGCCAAAGCTGATGAAGCCCAGCTTCAGCCAGAAGGCGAAGGCCTGCCAGAAGCTGACCGGCGCCGGCGCATCATCGCCAGCCGGCAGGGAAACGGACGCAGATGCGGATTCGTTCATGGGGTACTTCCCGTGTTTTCAAAGGAGGCCAGCAGGCCGTCCAGGATGGCACTGGCCAATTGCAACAACTGGTCATCGTCAGCGACGATCCGCCGCAACCCCGCCAGGGCGCTCTCGATACCAGCGGCTTCGGGGGGCTGCACGCCCCCCACGTCCAGGAAGTGCACGATGCCACCCAGCCGGTTGATGGCCGGGCTTTCCAGGGCAAAGCTGGCCACCAGGACCTCGAAGGTCACGCGGGCCCCGATGTGGCTGAAGCGGGCACCGTCAAAGTCGAAGCCCACGGCGCCTGCGGGGCAGTCCGCCGGGGTCGGCAGCCACAGCAGGCGGGCGGCCGGATCGATGAAGCGCCGGATCAGCCAGGCGCTGGCCAGCCGGTCCACCCAGGGCCGCGCCCGGGTGGCCCAGGTCTGCCCCTGGAACTGCCGGATGTCCAGGCGGGGCACGGGTATTTCGATGGGACGCGGCTCGTCCGCCGACGTGAGCTGCGCGACCCGGTGCTCGAGTTCAAGCACGGCCGCCGCGGCCTGCCGGTGAGCCTCCCCCGGGAAGAAGTCGGTGTCGGCCAGGGCAGAGAAAACCTTGCGCAGCCTGCGGGCCTGCTTCAGCCCATCCGCCGCGGCGTCACGGGTCAGTGCATCCCGCGCCCGGGCGACCTCCTCCAGCAGGTCGGCGTACTCCCGGCTCCGGTCGAACAGCCCGGCGAAGTCGCTGCCCTCCGGCTCCTCCACGCGCAGCACCAGGGCGCTGCCCCCCGAGGCCAGGATGTCGGCCGCCACGGCATCCAGCCGGACCCGGCAGGCATCCCGCCCGGGCATCAGATACACGCCGTCGCGCAGCACGGCGGCCCCCGAGCCCTTCAGGCTGCGCCAGGCCCGCATGCGGGCCGTGGCGTTCTCGGTCGGGAGGCTGGTGATGAGGGCAAGCCAAGCATTCATTAGAGTACTCTACATAAACATAGAGACATTTACAAAATCACTTTACCCCATGGCGCCGGCCTTCCCGACACGTTGGGGTGGAACAGCCCGGCATCAGGGCATATCCTCAACAGATCCAGGCATCCCCGTCACCGATGATTCACTTCCATATCTTCCGACCCGGCGTGGCTGCCGCCCTCGGCGCGGCGCTGCTCTTCGGCGCCGGTACGCCGCTGGCCAAGCTGCTGCTCCGTGACCTCAGCCCCTTCCTGCTCGCCGGCCTCTTCTACCTGGGTTCCGGGGTCGGCCTGTCCCTGTTCCGCGGGCTGAGGGGTGCAGCGCCGGTTCGGCTGGCGCGGGGAGAGGCCGGCTGGCTGGCAGGCGCGGTGCTGGCGGGCGGTGTTGCAGGCCCGGTCCTGCTGATGCTCGGGCTGGCGGAGATGCCGGCATCCGGGGCATCCCTGCTGCTGAACGCGGAGGGTGTCCTGACCGCGCTGCTGGCCTGGATCGTGTTCAAGGAGAACTTCGACCGGCGCATCGCCCTGGGCATGGCGGCCATCGCCAGCGGCGCAGCGATCCTGAGCTGGCCGGCAGAAGCGCGCTTCGCCGGCACCATGCCGGCCCTGCTGATCCTCGCCGCCTGCCTCGCCTGGGGCATCGACAACAACCTGACCCGCAAGGTGTCGCTGGCCGACGCAAGCTGGATCGCCACCGTCAAGGGCCTGGCGGCGGGCACCGTAAACCTCGCGCTGGCCTTCGCCCTGGGCGAACGCCTGCCCGCCTGGCCCATCACGGCGGCGGCCATGGCGGTCGGCTTCCTGGCCTACGGGGTCAGCCTGGTGCTGTTCGTGATCGGCCTGCGGCACCTGGGAACGGCGCGTACCGGCGCCTACTTCTCCATCGCCCCCTTCTTCGGTGCGGCGCTCGCCCTGGCAGGCGGCGAAGCGCTGACGCTCCGGCTCAGCGCTGCCGGCCTCCTCATGGGCATCGGCATCTGGCTCCACCTGACGGAGCAGCACGCCCATGTCCACGCCCATGAGCCGATGGAACACACCCATGAACACACACATGACGATCACCACCAGCACGGACATGACTTTCCCGTCACGGCGGGGACGCGGCACACCCACCTCCACCGGCATGAGCCCCTGGTTCATGGCCACCCGCATTTCCCGGACGCCCATCACCAGGGCCATCGCCACTAGCCCCGCCCTTCCACGCGAAACCACCCCATGAGCACCCCCTACACCCTCTCCGATCCCGAACTGGAAGCCCTGCTGCTCGACGACGCCCCATGGGGCGACGCGACCTCCTGGGGTCTCGGCATCAGCGATGCCGGTGGCCGCATGCATTTCCGGGCACGGCATGCCCAGGTGGTGTGCGGCAGCGAAGAGGCCGCCAGGATGGGGCAGCTGCGCGGCCTGCAGCTCGAGGGTACCGTGGTGGGCAGCGGTACGCCGGTGGAGGCCGGCACGCTGCTGCTCACCCTCAGCGGACGGGCGGCCGACCTGCACCGGGTCTGGAAGCCTGCCCAGACCCTCATGGAATACGCCGGCGGAATGGCGACGGCCGCCGCAGAGCTGGTCGCCGCGGCGCGCCGGGGCAATCCGCAGGTGGCCGTGGCATGCACCCGCAAGCATCTGCCGGGGAGCAAGTCGCTCAGCGTCAAGGCGATCCTGTGCGGCGGCGCTGCGCCTCACCGGCTCGGCATCTCGGACACCCTGCTGGTGTTCGCCGAACATCGCGCCTTCCTGGGCGGCCTGCCTCCCGACCAGGCGGTGGCCCGCCTGAAGCAGGCCTGGCCCGAACGGCAGGTGGTCGTCGAAGTGGCCGACGAGGACGAGGCGACCCTGTGGATGAAGGCCGGCGCCGACGTGATCCAGCTCGAGAAATGCTCGCCGCAGGCCGTCGGCCGGGTGGTCGCCCGGGCCGCCGCCCATGGCACCCTGGTCGCGGTGGCCGGCGGCGTCAATGCCGGCAATGCCGAGGCCTATGCACAGACCGGCGCCCGCATCCTGGTCAGCAGTGCGCCCTACCAGGGCGTCCCCAGGGATGTCGCCGTCAGCCTGGAGCCCTGGCCGGCCTGAACGCGCCGCGCAGCGCGCCTCCTCCGTCCTTTCACCCACTTTCGAGCTTCCCCACCATGGACAAACGCCGCTTCCTCCACACCGCCCTGGCTTCCGCCGCCCTGCCGGGGGCTGCGCTGGCCGCTCCCGGCAAGATACCGGCCGCAGCGGGCCCGACCCTGCTGACGATCTCCGGCGAGGTGGCCCATCCCAACCGCGGCCGGCTGGACCCGGCGCTGGATCAGCTGATGAGCAAGCACGGCGTGCATTTCGACAAGGCCCGCAGCTTCACCTACGCCGACCTGGCCGCGCTGCCGGCGGTGGAGCTCCGCCCCACCCTCGAATACGACGCCAAGCCCCACGCCCTGCGCGGCCCCCTGCTCAGCCGACTGCTCGACATCGCCGGGGCGGGCCGCTCGGCCAGGGCCACGGTGGGCCTGCGCGCCCTGGATGGCTACAACGTGGAACTGAGCCTGGCCGAGCTGCGGCGCCGCGCCCTGATCGTCGCCACCCATATCGACGGCGCACCGCTGCCCCTCGGCGGCCTCGGCCCCCTGTGGGCCGTCTTCGACCCCGCCATGCTTCCCGAACTGGCCGCCAGACCGCTCCCGGAACGCTTCGCCCAGTGCCCCTGGGGACTGTATTCGGTGCACGTCGTCGAAGCGGCCGGCTGACACGCTACCGGAAGCTTTGCACAAGTCCGCGCCCCCGCCGGAGCCGCTGCCGCCCCGGTTGGGCTGCAGGCTGATTTCCTTGCCCTGGCAGTATTGAACATTCTGCGTCGGAGCCTTGGCTGGGTGGCTCTCTGATGTGCTGAGTGGGATTGGCCGGGATATCGCATCGGGCCGCCCCTGCATGCGACGCAAAGGAGTCAGTCGCCCCGCCAGAGGCGGAAGCGGGAAAATCCCGGCCAACTCAATGCGGAAGAAAGAAACGCCGTTCAGGACCTGTGCCCCACCGACAACCCACAGCGCTCCGGCAAGCTTCATCCGGAGTGTCTTTGCGACACCCGCTACCGGAGCGCCTACATCGGGCATCACGGCAGCAACAGCCGCGCGGGGCGCATGTATGCTAGCCCTGCGGACTGGAGGCACAGGCGATGCCTCGCAGCGTCCGAATCTCCCCGGGGGAAATTGATGGTCGTCCGCGTATCCCTCACCCGATACCGCCTTGGCCTGCGCGGTCGCCTGATCCTGTTGCTGCTGGCCGTGTTCGTGATGCTGGGCGGCATGATCGTCCGCAATCACATCGACTCCTACGACACCCGTCTGGAACAGGCGGCCGAGGGCCTGCTGCACCAGACCCGGGTCATCGCCGCCCGCCAGCAATACCTTGCCGCCCGTGCCGACTCCATCCTCGCCGACCTCATGCAGGCTCCCGCGCTGCAGGCCGGCGTCTCGGTCGCAGACTGCACGGCCTGGCTGTCACAGCGCCTGAGACTGGAGCGGGAGTTCATCCAGCTGGGCAAGGTCCTGCCCGACGGGCAGGTGGCCTGCACCGCCCAAGCCTTCGGCCGAGTCGTCAACTTTGCCGATCGCGAGTGGTTCAAGTCGGCCATGAGCGCGCAGCAGATGATCGTCGGCAACGTGGTGTTCGGCCGCATCGTGAAGCGCCCGGTCATCACCCTGGCGCGGGCCATGCGCGATACCGCAGGGCATCCCACCGCCGTGGTGTTCGTCTCCCTCGACCAGGCCTGGCTCCAGGAGCAGCTGGTCAAGGCCGGCCTGTCGCCGGATACCCGCCTGTGGGTGATCGACTCGACGGGCACCGTCGTGGCACGCCACCCGGACCCGGAAGGCTGGACGGGGCGCAGCGCCGCCGCGCTGCCGGTGGTCCGCGACATCCTGGCCCGGCAGGGCGACGGCGACCTCGACGAGGCAGACCTCGACGGCGTCCGCAAGATCCACGGCTACACACCGCTTGTGCAGACCGTATCCGGGGAGCTGCGGCTCCTCCTGTCGATGCCCACCGACACGGTGACCGCCCCATCCCGCCGGGAGCTGGCCAAGGACCTGGTGGCCGTCGGACTGCTGCTGACCGCTACCCTGGCCCTGGTTCTGTGGGGCGGCAACCGGTGGGTCATGCGCCCCCTCAAGGCGCTCTCCGCCGCAGCCGACCGCCTCGGCGCCGGCGATTACAGTGCCCGCAGCGAACTGCACCACGGAGAGGACGAACTCGGCCGGCTGACCCGCAATTTCGACCAGGCCGCGGCCAACATCCAGGAGCACCTGCTGGCCCGTCAGGCTGCCGAAGCGGCCTTGAGCGACAGCGCAGAGCGCCTGCAACTGCTGATCGACCATGCACCGGCCTCCCTGGCCATGTTCGATCGCCACATGCATTACCTGGCGGTCAGCCAGCGCTGGATCGACGATCACGCCCTCGGCGACCAGGCCCTCGTGGGCCGCGCCCACTACGACATCCTCCCGAACATCCCGGAACGCTGGAAGATCGCCCATCAACGCGGCCTGGCCGGCGAGGTGCTCAGCGCCGACGAGGACCACGTCGAGCGCCCTGACGGCAGCGTGCAGTGGCTGCGCTGGACGGTACGCCCCTGGCGCGCAGCCGACGGCAGCATCGGCGGCATCGTGATCTTCTCCGAGGACATCACCGCCCGCAAGCTGGCCACCCAAGCCCTGCGCGAGAGCGAGCGCCGCTTCGCCGGCACCTTCGAGCAGGCCGCCGTGGGCATCGCCCTGGTCTCCCCGGAAGGCCGCTGGCTGAGGGTGAACCGCAAGCTGTGCGCCATCGTCGGCTATACACCGGAAGAACTCCTCGCCAGGACCGCCCCCGAGATCACCCACCCGGACGACCTGGGCACCGACCTGGAGCTCCGGCAGCGCATGCTGGCGCGGGAGATCGACACCTACACCATCGAGAAGCGCTACTTCGGCAAGGACGGCGGCATCGTTTGGATCAAGCTGACCGCCGCACTGGCCTGGCGGTCGGACGACGAACCGGACTATTTCATCGCCGTGGTGCAGGACATCACCGAAACCAAGCGCATGGGCGCCGAACTCGACGAATACCGGGCCGGCCTGGAGCGCCTGATCGAGCAGCGCACCGCCCAGCTGGTCGAGGCCCAGGCCCGGGCAGAGGCGGCCAACCTGGCCAAGAGCGCCTTCCTGGCCAACATGAGCCACGAAATCCGCACGCCCCTCAATGCCATCATCGGCCTCACCCACCTGCTCAGCGCCAACCAGCCGACACCACAGCAGGCCGAGCGCCTGGAGCGGATCAACGCGTCGGGCCGGCACCTGCTGGCCATCATCAACGACATCCTGGACCTGTCGAAGATCGAGGCCGGCAAGGTGATCCTCGAGGACGAGGACTTCGCCCTCGGTCAGGTCCTCGACCACGTCGCCAGCCTGATCAGCGAGCCCGCGCGCAGCAAGGGCCTCGGCGTCAGCATCGACTGCGATCACGTGCCGCGATGGTTGCGCGGAGACGTGACCCGCATCCGCCAGGGGCTGCTCAACTTTGCCGGCAACGCCGTCAAATTCACCGAAAAGGGCCGCATCGAGCTGTCTGCCGACCTGCTCGAGGAGCAGGGCCCCCGGCTGCTCGTCCGCTTCTCGGTGAACGATACGGGCATCGGAATCGCCCCCGACAAACAGGGCCACCTGTTTCACGAGTTCGAGCAGGCCGACACCAGCACCACGCGCAAGTACGGCGGCACCGGGCTCGGCCTGACGATCACCAAGCGGCTGGCCCACCTGATGGGTGGCGAGGCCGGCGTCGACAGCGCCCCGGGCCAGGGCAGCCGCTTCTGGTTCACCGCCTGGCTGCAGCGCGGCAAAGAGGTGCCGCAGGACCTCGAACCACCTGCCACCGCGGCCGAACACGAGTTGCGGACCCACCACGCCGGCGCCCGGCTGCTGCTCGCCGAAGACAACCTCATCAACGTCGAGGTGGCCATGGAGTTGCTGCAGGGCACCGGCCTGCAGGTGGACGTGGCCGCCAACGGCCGCATCGCCGTGGACATGGCCGGCAACGGCGACTACGACCTGATCCTGATGGACATGCAGATGCCGGAGATGGACGGCCTCGAAGCCAGCCGCCGCATCCGCGCCCTGCCCGGCTGGGCGAGCAGGCCCATCCTGGCCATGACGGCCAACGCCTTCGACGACGATCGCGCGGCCTGCCAGGCAGCCGGCATGAACGACTTCATCTCGAAGCCCGTCGAGCCGAGCGCGCTCTATGCCGCGCTGGTCAGGTGGCTACCCCGGCACGCGGCTGAAACTCCTGGAGAGGAACCCCGGTCGAAAGGCACCCTGCTCTAGAATCGCCCTTCATTCGAGGCCGGTTGTTCGTCATCTGAGGAAATCCACCCCATGTCTGCCCTGTTTTCCCCGTTTCAACTGAAAGACGTCACCCTCCGCAATCGCATCGCGGTGCCGCCCATGTGCCAATACAGCGCCGTGGACGGCCTCACCAACGACTGGCACACCACCCACTACACCAGCCTCGGGCGTGGCGGCGCCGGCCTGGTCATCGTCGAAGCCACGGCGGTGGCACCGGAAGGCCGCATCACTCCGGCCTGCCTCGGCCTGTGGAATGACGAGCAGGCCGCCGGGCTGGCGCGCATCGCCGCCTCCATCAAGGCCGGCGGCGCCGTGCCCGGCATCCAGATCGGCCACGCCGGCCGCAAGGCCAGCGCCCAGCGCCCCTGGGAAGGCGACGACCACATCCCGGCGGACGACCCGCGCAGCTGGACGCCGATCGGCCCCTCGGCCATCCCCTTCGGTGCCAACCTGCCGCGCCGACCCGAAGCCATGAGCCGGGACGACATCGCCCGCGTGCGCCAGGACTTCGCCGCAGCAGCCCGGCGGGCCCGCGAGGCCGGCTTCGAATGGCTCGAACTGCACTTCGCCCACGGCTACCTGGCCCAGAGCTTCTTCTCGGTGCACGCCAACCAGCGGACCGACGAATACGGCGGCGACTACGCCGGACGCAGCCGCTTCCTGCTCGAGACCCTCGCCGCCGTACGCGCCGAGTGGCCGGAGCACCTGCCGCTGACCGCCCGCTTCGGCGTCATCGAGTACGACGGCCGCGACGAGCAGACTCTGGCCGAATCCATCGAACTGACCCGGGCCTTCCGGCAGGGCGGCCTCGACCTGCTGAATGTCAGCGTCGGCTTCTCGATCCCCGACACCCGCATCCCCTGGGGCCCGGCCTTCCTGGCCCCCATCGCCGAACGGGTGCGCCGCGAAGCCGGCCTGCCGGTCGCCTCGTCGTGGGGCATCGACGCACCGGCCACCGCCAACCGCGTGGTCGCGGACCAGCAGATGGACCTCGTGATGGTCGGCCGCGCCCACCTGGCCAACCCGCACTGGCCCTACCACGCCGCCCTGCAACTCAAGGAAGACAAGCCCTCCTGGGTCTTGCCGGCCCCCTACGCCCACTGGCTGGAGAAGTACCGCGCCAATACCTGATACGGGCACGGCACCGGCGGGATCGCTCCCGACCTGCCCGCCTGGTTTTCATAGCGGCAGGGTGGCCCCCTTGCAGGGGCGGCTTCAGCCGCCCGCAGGTGCCACCAGACCAGAGTCCGCGGGCGGCTGAAGCCGCCCCTGCAGGATGGTCCATCATCGGCCCTGCACGAAGGATTCACAGAGCTGCCCAGACACATCTCCACCATGGTGCCCACCTTGCCCATTCCGCTGCTTGTCCTTGCCCTGAGCGCCTTTGCCATCGGCACTACGGAATTCGTCATCATGGGCCTGCTGCCCGAGGTGTCCGCCGACCTCGGTGTGTCGGTGCCCGTGGCGGGCTGGCTGATCACGGCCTATGCGCTGGGGGTTGCCATCGGCGCGCCGCTGATGGCCCTGGCCACCTCGCGCCTGCCCAGGCGGACGGCGCTGATCCTGCTGATGGGTATCTTCATCGCGGGGAACCTGTTGTGCGCGCTGGCCGGCGACTACGGCTTCCTGCTGGTCGCCCGGGTGGTGACCTCCCTGTGTCACGGTGCCTTTTTCGGTATCAGCGCCGTCGCGGCGGCAGGGCTCGTTACCCCGGAACGCCGGGCCTCCGCCGTCGCCATGATGTTCACCGGGCTGACCCTCGCCAACGTCCTCGGCGTGCCCCTGGGCACTGCGTTGGGCCAGGCCATGGGATGGCGGTCGACCTTCTGGGCGGTCACGCTGATCGGCATTGCCGCCCTCGCCGGCCTGATCCGTGCATTGCCACGGGACGCCCACCAGGCCCCGCTGCCCATCCGCCAGGAGCTGGGCGGCCTGCTCAGGCCGGACCTGTGGCTGGCGCTGTCCACCACGGTGCTCTTCTCGGCATCCATGTTCACCCTGTTCACCTATGTCGCGCCCCTGCTGCGGGACATCACCGGGGTATCGCCCCGCGCGGTGAGCGGCAACCTGCTCTTGATCGGCATCGGCCTGACCATCGGCAACGTGCTGGGGGGCCGCTTCGGCGACAAGCACCTGCGCGCCACGCTGTCGGCCGCCTTCATGGCCCTGGCGCTGTGCGCAGCGGCCCTGGCGTGGACCAGCCACGGCCCCGTGGCCGCCGGGATCAACCTGTTCATGTGGGCGATTGCCGCCTTCGCGCTGGTGCCGGCGCTGCAGGTGAACGTGGTGAACCACGGGCAGACGGCCCCCAACCTGATCTCCACCCTCAACATCGGCGCCTTCAACGTCGGCAATGCCATCGGAGCCTGGGCCGGCGGGGCCGTGCTGCTCGCCACCGACGACCTGACCCTGATCCCCTTCGCCGCCGCCGCGCTGGCGCTCCTCGGATTTGCCGCGGTGCGCCTGGCGTCGCGGCGATCGACTTCAGCAGCCGTGTAAGCCTGCCCGCCCCCAACGCGGCGCAAGACTGGCCCCGGATCCGCCGCGGCGGATCATCCTCCCCCGACCGTTCAGACGTCGGCAAACAGCGCCACGAGCTGGTCGCGGAACCAGCACACCGCCGGGTCGTGGTCCGACCGGACATGCCACTGGGCGGAGATCGTGAAGGGGGGCGTCGGGTACGGAAACGGCCTGGCCACCAGGGCATCGATGCGCGCCGTCATCGACGCTGCCAGGCGCCCCGGAATGGTCAGCAGCATCTCCGAATCGGCGATCACCGACGCCAGACCGAGCCCGTGCTTGGCGGTGAAGACGATGCGCCGGCTGGCATTGCGCTCCAGCAACAGGCTATCCAGGGCCCGCATCAGCACCGGGTAGCTGTCGCCGCCAGGCCGATAATCCACGTGCCGGGCGCCCAGGTAATCGCTGACCGTCAGCGCCCCCTCTGCCAGGGGGTTGGACTGGCTCATCAGCACCACGAAGGTCTCGGTGAACAGGTTGTGGCGGCGATAGTCACTGCCGATCTCCGGCCAGTTGCCCACGGCGACGTCGATCATCCCTTCGCGCATGGCGTGCCGGGCCTCTTCCAGGGGGATGTCCACCGTCTCCAGCCGGATGTCCGGCGCCACTCCCGCCAGGTGCCGCAACAGCGGCGGCACGAAGACCATCTGCGCCAGATCGTTGCCGAGCAGCCGGAACAATCGATCGGAGGTCTGCGGGTCGAAAGCCCGCGTGTCACGCAGGGCCGCCTCGATGCCGCCCAGCCCGCTCTCGATGGGCCCGATCAGGGACTGCACCAGGGCCGTCGGCACCATGCCGTCCGCGCCACGGATGAACAGGGGGTCGTCCAGCCGCTCGCGCAGCCGGCGCAGCGCATTACTCACCGCGGACTGGGTCGTGAACAACGCCTGCGCCGCCTTGGTGACATTGCGCGTGGCGTACACCGTGCGCAGCACGCGCAGCAGGTTGAGGTCCAGCAGATCCGGTCGCATGGCGCTTCACCCCTTCAACATAATTTTCAGGAGAAATACAAACAATCATAAATCATGATTTGTATGAATGTGACTTGCTTCCTAAACTCGGCTCAGCCTTATCGAGATTTTCGATTCGCGCCGAGATTTTCAAGCCAAACATACAAGGAGACATGCAATGATCGAAGTGCGGGACATCCACTATGCCCGGCTGGGCACCCGGGACCTGGACGCGGCGGAGAAGTACGCCACCGACATCATCGGCCTGCAGAAAGTGGAGCGCAGCAACGACCGGCTCTACCTCAAGAGCGACAGCCGCCATCACACCCTGGCCTACTGCCTCGGCGACCCGGCCGAACAGGTGATTGCCTTCGAACTGAAGGACTGGTCGACCCTGGGCGCCGCCCACGAGCACCTGCGCGCCGCCGATGTGCCCTGCGGCATGGGCAGCGACGCGGAGGCCGCCGACCGCCACGTCGAGGCCTTCATGTGGTTCCTCGACCCCACCGGCAACCGCATCGAGCTGGTGGCCCGCCCCCACGAAGCCGGCAGGCGCTACTTCCCGGCCCGTGACGCCGGCATCCTGGGCTTCGGCCACGTGGGCCTGTGCTCCACCGATCCGGTCCGCGACCAAGCCTTCTGGCTGAGCCATTTCAACACCCTGGTGAGCGACTGGATCGGCCCCTGCCCGCTGCTGCGGGTCAACGCGCGCCATCACCAGATGGCCTTGTTCGCCGCCAAGCGCAAAGGCATCCAGCACATCAACCACCAGGTCGCCGAGATCGACGACATCATGCGCGCCTGGTATTTCCTCAACGAAAAGAAGATCCGGATCGTCTTCGGCCCCGGGCGCCACCCCACCTCCGGCGGCAACTTCCTGTATTTCGAGGGCCCGGACGGGATGATCTTCGAATACTCCAACAGCGACCGGAACATCATCGGCGACCTGTCGTCCTACAAGCCCCGCCAGTTTCCGCTGCACCCCACGTCCTTCTGCATGTGGGGCTCCAAGCCCGATATCGCCGAGTTCAAGGAATGAGCGACCATCCCCCCACCGCCCCCCTGGAGGCCCAGCGCGTGGTGCGACGGATGGCACGGGCGCTCGGCCGCAACGGGCTCAGCGGCCCCTTCGGCCACTGCAGCCTGCGCCTGGATGCGGCGCATTTCCTGGTCTGCGCGCCACGGCCGATGGCACTCATCGGCGTCGACGAGCCCGGCACCGTGGTCCCGGTGGCCGGCCCGCTGCCGGAGAGCGTCCTCGGCGAGGTCCGCCTGCACCAGCAGGTCTATGCGCGCCGAAGCGGGGTGCAGGCGGTCTGCCGCTTCATCTCCCCCAGCGTGACGGCCCTCGCCGCCCTGGGCCGGACACCCCGCCCCCGCCACGGCAACGGCGCCTACTTCGCACCGGGAGTGCCTTTCTGGACGAGCTCGGCGTTGGTCCGCGACGACCCGTCCGCCGTCGCCGTGGCCAGCCTGATGGGCGATGGCCCGGCCATCGTGCTCAATGTGAATGGTGCGGTCACCGCCGGCAGCTCGCCCGAGCAGGCCCTCACCCTGGCCTGGTTCCTCGAGGACGCAGCCCGGGTCGAGCTGGCGGTCCTCGCCGCCGGCCAGGCCGAAGGCAGCCACCTGCTCCTCGGCGACGAGGCCGCCGTTCGCGCCACCTGGCAAGGCCGCATCGCCGAACGGGTGTGGGAATTCCTGACCCGCGACGACCCCGAAGCCTAGCCCCCTGAACATCACGAGGTTTCCACATGCCCCCGATCGATATTCAAAAGCTCGCCGACGAGGCGAAGTTCAACCGTTTCCACGCCCTGGTCCTGACCTGGTGTGCCCTCATCATCGTTTTCGACGGCTACGACCTGGCCGTGGCCGGCGTGGCCATGCCGGCGATCATGAAGGATATGGGCGTGAGCCCGACCCAGGCCGGCTTCATGGCCAGCTCCGCCCTGTTCGGGATGAGCTTCGGCGCCATCTTCCTCGGCACCCTGTCCGACCGCATCGGGCGCCGCGGCGTGATCGTGCTGTGCCTGGCGCTGTTCAGCGTGTTCACCGCGGCGGCCGGCCTGGCCGGCGACCCCACCACCTTCGGCGTGCTGCGTTTCCTGGCCGGGCTGGGGATTGGCGGGGTAATGCCCAACGTGATCGCCGAGATGAGCGAGTATGCCCCGCGCCGCATCCGCGCCACGCTGATCACCCTGATGATGTGCGGCTACGCCGTGGGCGGCATCCTCGCCGCCTGGCTGGGCAAGGCGATGATCGTCCAGTACGGCTGGCAGTCGGTGTTCTACGCCGGGCTCGCGCCGATCGTGCTGATCCCCTTCATCCTCCGCGCCCTGCCCGAGTCCATGCCCTATCTGCTGCGCCGCGGCCGGCTGGACGCGCTGCGTTCGATTGCCGCCCGCCTCGATCCAGCCAATCCACCCGCGGCCTCGGCCCGCTTCGTGCTGCCGGACACCAGCCGCTCCGACAAGGCCCCGGTGCACCACCTGTTCGCGGAGGGCCGGGGCATGGGCACGCTGATGCTGTGGGCGACCTACTTCATGTGCCTGTTCATGGTCTATGCCCTCAGCACCTGGCTCACCAAGCTGATGGCCAACGCCGGGCACAGCCTGGGCTCGGCGATGACCTTCGTGATGGTCCTGAACCTGGGCTCCATCGTCGGCGCCCTCGGCGGTGGCTGGCTGGCTGACCGCTTCCCCATCAAGCACGTGCTCGTCGTGATGTGCCTCGTCGCCTTCGCCTCCATCGCCCTGCTCGGGCAGCCGCTGCCCACGGGGCTGCTGTATGTCGTGGTGGGCCTCGCCGGCGCCACCACCATCGGCACCCAGACGGTCACCCACGCCTGCACCGGCCAGTTCTACCCCCTGGCGATCCGCGCCACCGGCCTTGGCTGGGCGCTGGGCATCGGGCGGATTGGCGCCATCATCGCGCCCATCCTGATCGGAGTCCTGGTAAACCTGGCCCTGCCGCTGGAGATGAACTTCATCGCCATCGCCCTCCCCGCGCTGATCGCCGCCGTGACGATCTCCCGGGTGGGGAGCCGGGAGACCCCCGCCCAGCAGCTGGTCCGCGCCTGAACAGGCCGGGCCGGCGCGGGCTCGCCGGCCCGGCCCCTTCCCCTCAGGCGCCCTGCAGGTACTCCAGCAGCTTGGCGTAGAGCAGCTCGGGCACGACCGGCTTGGTGATGAAGTCATTCATGCCGGCATCCATGCAGCGCTGGCGGTCTTCGGCGAAGGCGTTGGCGGTCATCGCCAGGATCGGCACGTGGCGGTAAGCGTCAAGGCTGCGGATGTGGCGGGTGGCCTCGAGGCCGTCCATCACCGGCATCTGCATGTCCATCAGGACCAGGTCGAAGGGGGATTGCCGGGCGAGGGCCAGCGCCGTGGCGCCGTCCTCGGCGGTGGTGATGTCCAGGCCCACGTCGCTCAGGAACAGCATGGCCACCTCGCGATTGACCGCCTCGTCCTCGACGAGCAGCAGCCGCTTGCCGGCATGGGCCTCCTTCAGGCGGGCTTCGGCCTGATTGCCGGCCGGCGGCGCCTCGACCCTGAGCTGGCCCGACACCTGCCGGAGCCTTACCGTGAACCAGAAGATGCTGCCGTGCCCTGCGCTGCTCGCGGCCCCGGTCGTCCCGCCCATCAGCTCGGCCAGCTTCTTGGTGATCGCCAGGCCCAGGCCGGTGCCGCCGTAGCGGCGGGTGGTGCTGTTGTCGGCCTGCTCGAAGGCCGAGAACAGCCGCTCCATGGCTTCCGGGGCGATCCCGATGCCAGAGTCCTCGACCTCGAAGCGCAGGGTCAGATGCGAACCTGTATCGGCCTCGGGGCGGACGCGCAGGATGACATGGCCGTTCTCGGTGAACTTGATGGCATTGCTCACATAGTTCAGCAGGGCCTGCTGGATCCGCGTGGCGTCACCGAAGACGCCCGCCTGGAGGGCGGGACAGTCCACCACCAGGCTCAGGCCCTTGCCCCTGGCCCGATCGAGCAGCATGGCGACCACGTTCCGGCAGATATGCTCGACCTGCACCGGGGCATCTTCGAGGACGAACTTGCCGGCCTCGATCTTCGACAGATCGAGCACCGCATCGATGATCTCCAGCAGATGCCGGCTGGCGCCGTCGATCTTGTCCAGGCGCTGCTCCTGCTCCGTGTCCAGGCCGCTCCGGCGGATCAGGTAGGTCATGCCGGCGATGGCATTGAGCGGGGTACGGATCTCATGGCTCATGTTGGCCAGGAAGGCGCTCTTGGCCACATTGGCCGACTCGGCCGCCTCCTTGGCCACCGAAAGCTCGGCGGTGCGCTCGGTGACCAGGGCCTCCAGCTGGTTGCGGTGGCGCTCGAGTTCCCTCTCGGCCAGCCGGATGGCCGTCACGTCTTCCTGGATGAGGACCACCTCGCCCACGCAACCATCCGACAGGCGGGAGGGGTAGATGACGGTCCGCACCAGGAAGGTGTCGCGCTCCGCCGCGCCCGGCGGCATGTGCTCCCGGTCGTACTCGATGGTGGTGACCGAACTGCCCTCGCCGGCAAAGGCCCGTCGTACCAGGCGCGTGACACCGGCCTGTTCCAGCTGCGGATCGTCCAGCACGGAGTGGCTGTCCAGGGTCTCGATGGACACGCCCCACAGGGCTTCCCAGGCCTTGTTGACGCGGAGGGTCCGGCCATCCAGCCCGACGATCTGGATGGCCAGCGGCGATTCGTCGATCAGGGTGCGGAAGCGGATCTCCGAGTCCTGCAGGCTCATCTCCATGCGCTTGCGCTCGCTGATGTCGGTGTGGATGCCGGTCATGCGCAGGGGGCGGCCGGCCGCATCACGACTCACGATCTTCCCGACCGACTCGATCCAGACCCAGCCGTCCTTTCCATAGCGGCGCCGGTAAGCCATGGTTTCCGGGCCCCCTGTGCTCAGGCAGGCCTCGAAGCGCTGCCGCAGCGGCTCCACATCATCCGGGTGGATGCTGGCAAACCAGCCCTTCATGTCGGTGATGAAGGTTCCCGGTTCGGCGCCGATCATGGACGGGTAGTTCTCGCTCACCGTCACCTTCCCGGTGACGAGATCCAGGTCGAACCAGCCCTGGTTGGACGCCGCCAGCGCCAGGCGGGTGTGCTCCTCGCTGGCCCGCAATGCCTCCAGCGCATGGACCCGGTCGGTGACATCCTCGAAGACCGTCGCAAAGCGTTTCGGCTCGGTCGAGAAGACGGAAATGGAGAAGTGCTTGCCCAGGGGTTCGAAAAAGGGCTGGAAGCGGATCGCCGGCCCACCCAGGGCCACCTCGGTATAGGCCTCGAGGTAGGGCACCTGGCCGTACACCTCGCTGGCCAGCCGGCCGACGACCTTGTCCCGGCCCAGCGCCAGGATGGACTCGAAGGCCATGTTGACGTCGATGATCCGGTAATCGACGGGCTGCCCGCCCTCGCCGAAGACCAGCTCGTGAAGGGCTACGCCCTCCGTCATCGACGAGTACAGCGAATGGAACTTGACCTCGCTGTTGCGGATCGACTCCACCGCATTCTTGCGCTCGGTGATGTCATCGTAGATGCCCAGCACGCCGATGATCTCGCCCTCCCGGCCGCGCAGGGGCACCTTGGACGAGCGCAGCCAGATCGCCTCGCCGGTCGGTGTGGTCTGAGGCTCCTCGTAGTTCAGCTTGGGCACCCCGGACTCGATGACCGCCCGGTCATCCTGCCGGTACAGCTCGGCCTCGGGCGCCCAGACCATCTCGGAGTCATCCCTGCCGATCAGATCGGCGGGCCCGGACAGGCCGGCATCCCGGGCAAAGGCCGGGTTGCAGCCCAGGTAGCGGGACTCCCGGTCCTTCCAGAACACCCGGATGGGCGCCGTGTCGATGATGGTCTTGAGCAGGCTCTGCGAAGCCTCGAGGGAGGCCTTGGCCTCGACCAGCGCCTCCTTGTCACGGCGGTGCTCGGCCAGTTCCCGCATCAGCTTCAGCGTATTGGTGGACAGGGTCGAATAGATCGACAGGATGATGTCGATCAGGGCCCGCGTCGCCCCTCCCATCTCGACCTTCGCCTGCAGCTTGGCCGCCTCCAGGGACAGGCCGCCCTGCATCGCCTTCACCGCGTAGGCCATGAAGCGGTCGGACTCCAGGATGTGGGAGGCCAGCCAGCGCGCCAGGAAACCGAGGAGCTCCTCGGCCAGCTGCTCGTCCGGCGTTTCACTCAGCGCTTCGCGCATCCGGGTCACTTCGCCGACAAAGGCATCGTGGGTGGCCCGGTGCCCGACCTCCAGCGGGTCCCCGTGGAAGAACCCCTCCCATATCTCGCCCTCGCAGGAGAAGTGGTACACCGCATAATCGGCCAGTTCGTCCAGCAGGCGGTTCAGCCCCAATTCGCTGGAATTGAAGGCAATGCGCGCGGCCAGGATATTCAGCAACTCCACCAGCCGGCGGTGCTGCTCATCGACGAGGTCGAGCCCCGTGTCGAAATTGTCGTTCCACGGAAAGATTACGATGTCCATCTTGATAAACCTGCGCCCTCAGCGGCGTTAGCCCAATCTGTATAACCGCCGGAAATACGGTTCACCCCGGTTGCGCAGTATCATCCGCCAGCCGCTCCCAGGCTAGCCACTTCAGCACGGTCGGAAACAATTGGGATTTCCCCAACGGTCTTCCCCAGCCCTTGTCACCCGGTGCCGCACACCATGGCAGCGGTCGCAGGGCAGCTGCAGCTCCGCCTCATGCCATCCGGATGGAACACACATCCCCCCGGAAACAAATCTGCAAGACACTGTAAAGTATCGCCTGCCCGCGACATGCCGGCAGCCGCACATCGACCCACGCCCCCGGTCGAGAACCAGAAATATCGACGCTTATGAAAATATCGCTCCAGCGAACCATCGCCGCACTGACCGGTGCGCTCGACTTCGTCGGGATCGACGAGGTCCATCATGGGAAACGCGTCGCCCTGTTCGCCTTCTCCATCGCCAACGAGCTGTCCTGGGAGAAATCCCGCTGCCTGGACATGCTCTACGCCGGCATGCTCCACGACTGCGGCGTGGCCCGCACCGAAGAGCACCGGCACCTCACCGACACCCTGGAATGGGACGGCGCCCAGGCCCATTGCGAGCGCGGCCAGACCTACCTGCTGGCCTGTCCGCCCCTGCAGCGCTTCGCCACCGCGACCCGCTGGCATCACACCCGCTGGGAAGACCTGGCCGATGAGCCGCTGTCCGCCGCCGAACGCCTGGAAACCAACCTGATCTTCCTGGCGGACCGCCTGGACGTGCTGCTGGCCCCCTACATCACCGCAGACGGCCTGAAGAACGAGATCCTCTGGGAGTACCCGGCGATCGTCGAGCGCCTGGCCGGCATGTCGGGCTGCCAGTTCAGCCCGGAACTGATCGGAGCCCTGCAGCGCGCAGCCGGCCGCGAGGATTTCTGGCTGCAATGCGATCCGCCCTACGTGCACGAAGTCGTTGACGAACTCCTGATGCACGAGGCGCCCATCGAGCTGAGCAGCAAGGACGCCCTGGCCATCGCCGGCCTGTTTGCCCGCACGGTGGACTCGAAGAGCGTCTACACGCTGGAACACTCCACCCGCGTCGCCCAGCTCACCCGCTACCTGGCGCAGGCCCGGGGGGTGAGCGGCGTGGAGCTCGACCTCCTCGAGATCGCCGCCCTGCTGCACGACATCGGCAAGCTGCGCGTCCCCGAGGAGATCATCGACAAGCCGGGCAGGATCAGCATCCAGGAACGCGCCATCGTACGGCGCCACAGCTACGACACCGGCCGCATCCTCAAGAAGGTCTTCCCCAGCCTGCCCCTGGCCGAGTGGGCCAGCATGCATCACGAAGACCTGATCGGTACCGGCTACCCCAGCCAGCTCCACGCCAAGGACATCCCCTGGCAGGCCCGCCTGATCGCGGTGGCCGACATCTTCCAGGCCCTGTCCCAGGACCGCCCCTACCGGCCGCGCCTGGAGAGCAGCGCGGTGATGGCCCACCTGGACGAGCTGCTGGCGGAGGGCCGCCTCGACGCCGGACTGGTCGAACTGTTGCGCCATCACGTGGACTGCTGCTACCGGCTGGCCGTGCACGGAGAACTGCCGGCCTGAACGGACCGGCAGCCCCCGGGCCCGGAAGGCGGAGCTAGACTTCGCCGCCCTGGATACGGCGATACAGGGTCGCGCGGCTGATTCCCAGGGCCTTCGCCGCCAGCCGGACATTGCCCCCGCATTCATCGAGGGCCCGGCGCATGGCCTCGCGCTCCAGGGATGCCAGCACGCCGGCCTGGCCTTCGCCGGGCGCCCTGCCCTCCGGCGCGACGGGCACCAGGACCGATCTGGGGAAATGCGCCACCCCGATCCGCTCCCCCACCGGCGCAATCGCGTGGGCATAGGTGATGGCGTTCCGGAACTCGCGGACATTGCCCGGCCACGGATAGGCGGCCAGCCGGTCCAGGGCCTCCGGCGAGAACTCGCGCCCGCCTTCCGACAGCCCGGCCAGGATCGAACGCGCCAGCTCTTTGAGATGGGGCCGCTGCCGCAGGGGCGACAGACTGAGTACGAAGGCGTTGATCCGGTAGTACAGGTCGCGGCGGAAACGCCCTTCACGGACGGCCTGCTCGATGTCCTGGTGGGTGGCGCAGACGAGCTGGAAATCCACGCGCTGGGTCGTGCTGCCCCCCAGGCGGCTGACCTCCTTGCTCTCCAGCACGCGCAGCAGCCGGGCCTGCAGGTGCAGCGGCATGTCGCCGATCTCGTCAAGGAACAGGGTGCCACCGCTGGCCTGCTCGATCCGCCCTGCCGCGCCGCCACGCCGGGCGCCCGTGAAGGCCCCCTCCTCGTAGCCGAACAGCTCGCTCTCGATCAGGCTCTCGGGGATCGCCGCGCAGTTGATGGCCACGAAGGCGGCATCCCGGCTGGCGCTGCGCTCGTGCAGCGCCCGTGCCACGACATCCTTGCCGGTGCCCGTCTCGCCCAGCACCAGCACCGGCAGTCCGCTGTCCAGCGCCTTGAGCCCGATCTCCAGCTCGGCGTTGATGCGCCCATCGCCAAAATCCGTGCTGACCTTGTCTGGCGGGGCCGCCGGCCTGAGCCTGCGTCCCCGGGTGGCGGCGGGCGCCGCCGTGGCAGGAGCAAGGGCGCTCGTCCCCGTGGCCTGCCGCTCGCGCTCCCACAGGGATGCATACATGCAGATCCCCGAGCGCAACTGCACGGGAATCGCCCCTCGTGCGCCCCGCAACAGGGTCAGCGTGGTGCCGAAGCGCCCTTCGAAGAGATCCTCGTACTGCAGCCCGACCCGGTAGGTCTCAACCCCCATGAAGCGCCGCGTCGCCTCGTTGGTCGCCAGGATCTCGCCGTCGTCGCCGAAGGCCAGCATCAGATCGGCCGAGGGCTCGGTGGACTGCGGCTGCCAGGCCAGGGTCACGATGGCCCTGGCCGGGATGCGGCGGAACAGCTCGTACTCGATGGCATGGGCGCAGCGGGTGACCAGGGACAGGGCGCCAAAGTCGGCATGGGACGATCCGCGGGTGATATCGACGGTGCCGATGAGCCCCCCACGGGGATCGACAATCGGCGCCGCAGCACAGTGGAACAGGCGGTTGGCGCTGAAGAAGTGCTCGGGCCCGAAGACCCGCACCGGGCGCCGCTCCTTCAGGGCGCAGGCCATGGCCGAGGTGCCGATGGCCCCCTCCGACAGATCCACGCCGGGACGGATGGCCTGGCGGATCTCCGGGTGCTGCTGCTCCAGCGCCCCACCCACCGAGATCGCATAGCCGCGGCTGTCGGTGAGCAGCACCGCGTAACCGGCCCCGGCGATGGCCTTCTCCAGGTCGGCGATGGGCCCGGTGCCGGCCTCGAGCAGCATCTGGTTGCGCTGGACGAGTTCGCTGAGCCGCGAACGCCCCACCTGCTCGAACTCGATGACCTCGCTCTCGCTGCGGGCGGCGGCAATACAGCGCGACCACGAGCGGTAGATGGCCGGATCGATCAGGCTCCCGTCTTCACGGCCATCATCGAAATACGCACGGCGCGCGGCAACGATACGCTCCATGGATGCGGGGGCAAGCAGGCCCATGCGGTGTCTCCTCGGTGGTGCCGGTCTCGCCGGATTTTTATCAATAATACTTCAGAATCACGAGATTCCTGACCGCCTGACTGAGGTAGCACGGCAGGCGCGAGCACAACAAAAAAGGGCTACCGCAAGGTAGCCCAAAGGGACTGCACGGGGAGGCCCGTGCCGGAGAGAACGCTTCAGCCGTCAGAACGGATACTGGATGCCCTTGTGGGAGACGCTGACCCACTGGGTCTGGGTGAACTCCTCGAAGTTGGCCGGGCCGCCGAAGCGCCCGCCGTTGCCGGACGCGCCCATGCCGCCGAAGGGAATGTGGAATTCGTTGTTCACGGTCTGGTCGTTGATATGGACCATTCCCGCGCGCAGCTTCGAAGCCAGCGCCGAGGCCCGCCCCATCGCGCTGCCATGCACGGCGGCGGCCAGGCCGTAGGGCGAGCGGTTGACCAGGGCGACCGCCTCTTCGTCCGTATCGAACACGGTGACGGGCGCCACCGGCCCGAAGATCTCCTCGCTGAAGGCTGGCATCTCGGGCGTCACGTCGGCCAGCACCGTGGCCTCGAAGAACGGCCCCCTGCGCCGGCCACCCGCGACAATGCGGGCGCCCAGGGCCACCGAGCGCTGCACGATGTCCTCCACCCGCTCGGCCTGGCGCAGGTTGATCAGCGGCCCCAGGTGCACCGGCTCGGTGGCCGGATTGCCCACCGCCAGCCGGGAGGCCCGCTCGGCGAGCAGGCCGATGTAGCGCTCGGCGGCGCCGCGCTGCACCAGGTGCCGGCCCGCCTGCATGCAGATCTGCCCCTGGTGCAGGAAAGCGCCCCAGGCGCCGCAGGACGAGGCCACCTCGAGATCCGCGTCATCCAGCACGACCAGCGGATTGTTGCCGCCCAGCTCCAGCGCCACCTTCTTGAGCATGCGCCCGCACACCTCGCCGATGCTGCGCCCGACCTGGGTCGAGCCGGTGAAGGAGATCATCTTCACGTCCGGGTGGGCGACCAGGTCGGCACCGGTCTGGGGGCCACCGGGCAGCACGTGGAAGACGCCCCGGGGCAGGCCCGCCGCCTCGAACACCTCGGCCAGCAGCAGGCCGCCGCAGACGGCGCTCTGCAGGTCCGGCTTGAGGACCACCGCGTTGCCCACGGCCAGGGCCGGCAGCACCGAACGCATGGACAGCAGGATCGGGAAGTTCCAGGGCGCGATCACCCCCACCACGCCGATCGGCAGGCGCTGGCAGTAGTTCATGCGGCCGGGCATGGCCGAGGGGTACACCTCACCGACGGGCTGCATCGGCATGGCCGCAGCCATCTGCGCCTGCTCATACACGGCCTGGATCTCCCACTCCGCCTTGGCCGGGATGGAGCCGCATTCGCGGATGTTCCAGTGGTTGAATTCCGCGGCCCGCTCGCGGATCAGGCTGGCCACCCTGCGCAGCACCTCGGCGCGGCGGTCGAAGGACCAGCCTGCCCATTCGGCCTGGGCCTGGCGGGCGATCTCCACCGAGGCCGCCACATCGGCCGTGTCGGCGGTGGCCAGCATGGCCAGGGTTGCGCCGGTGGCCGCTTCGCGGGCCGGCACGCTGTCGCCGCGGCCCGGCAGCCATTCGCCCGTGAACAGCCGGTTTTCCCAGTTACGACCGGAAGTCGAAGTCATCATGCATTCTCCTGTCAGGCGTGAGCCTTGTTGATCTGATCGCTGATGTAGGTGGCCAGCGCATACACCGTCTCCGACGGGTTGTAGCCGATGGAAGTCGGCAACAGGCTGGCATCCATGACATACAGGTTCTTCACGTCGTGGGTCTCGCCGCGCGGATTGACCACCGTCCGCGTCGGGTCGGCCCCCATGCGGCAGCTGCCCTGGGGATGGAAGGAGGTGTAGCGGTAGCGCGCCGGTTCGTTCTTCAGCCCGTCGATGACCGCATCGACCTGCTTCACGCTGTCGATCACCTGCTTCTGCGAGGTCGGCACATGCACCCGTCGGGCGCCGGCCGCGAAGAGGATGCGCGCATTGGTCTTGAGGCCCGCCTTCATGGCCTCGAAGTCCTGGTCGTCCACCTCGTAGTGGATCTGCTTGGCCCCATCCTTCCAGCTCACCTCGCCCACGTTCTTGTCGTGGATGAGGGTGATCAGGCGCATGGTGTTGCGGTAGCGGCTCATGTAGGACATGTAGGCCTTGCCGGTGCCCGGCTCGACCTGGAAGCTCGCCTCCACCGGGTCCTGCACTGCGTTGAGCAGCAGGTAGCCGCCCTCCTCCGGCAAGGTCCAGCGATCCACGTACAGGGAATGGGTGGCGCCATGGAAGTCATCCACATGCTTGTCGAACTCGGCGGTCAGCGACAGCGTCGGGTGGCAGGCGAAGTTCTTCCCCACCTGCCCGCTGGAGTTGGCCAGCCCGCTGCGCAACAGCAGCACCGGCGTCTGCACCGGGCCGGCGGCCAGGATCACGATCGGCGCATCGACCCGCAGGTCGGCCTTCTTCCTGCCGCTGGCCGGGTCGATCACCTCGGCCAGCACGCCGCTCGCCACGCCCTTGTCGGCGAGCACCTGCACCACCCGGGTGTCGGCGTGGATGGTGGCGCCCTTCTCGACAGCCCACGGCAGGTAGGTGACCAGCATCGACTGCTTGCGGTCGGACACGCAGCCGGCGAAGCAGAAGCCGGTGAGGCCACAGTTCTTCACGTTGCGCCTGGCCACCCCCGCCGGGATGCCGAGCTTCTTGAGCCCCTTGTTGATGATCTCGGCGCCGGGACTGGTCTCGTGGCGGGCGTTCTGCTGGATCTGCAGGTTGCGCTCGACCTTCTCAAAATACGGCGCCATGACGGCCGGGGTGAGATTGGTGAGGCCGTATTCCCGCGCCCACAGGTCCAGGTAGTAATCCGGCGTGCGGAAGCACAGGGCCGCGTTGACCACCGTCGAGCCGCCCACGCAGGCCCCCTGCAGGATGGAGATGTCGCCATGGGTGTTGGATTGGCCGCCGTGGTCCTGGTACAGGGTGCCCATGGCGATCGCCATCATCTCGGAGAATTTCTCCGAAGGCACATAGGGCCCGGCCTCCAGGACGATGACCTTCTTTCCCTTCGATGCCAGCTCGTAGGCCGCAATGGCGCCGCCGGCGCCGGAACCGACGATGACCGCATCGGCCTTGAGCTCGATCCGGCTTCCGGAGATGTCGCTGGCCTGGGTGACCTTGAGGCCGTGGGTGGCCGGCTGAATCGTGATTTTCTTGTCCATCTGTCTCTCCGCCTCAAACCTTGGGCATGGGTGCATTGCCGAGGGATTGCAGGCCCCAGCGCCTCGAAACCGGGCCGTCGTAGCCCAGCGGCCCCCAGGTGGGCGGATTGGCCCAGTAGGCCAGGCCCACGAGCTTCTTCAGCCCCACCGCCAGCGCCCGCTGGGGCACTTCGCGGGAATCGGCCCAGGCATCGAGAAAGGCCCGCGCCCGGGCGTCGTCGAGGTCCACGAAGCGCTTGCCGAACTGCCCCTGCGGGCCATCGTTGAAGTAGGCGATGCCGCCCTTCAGGCCGGCGAGGATGTGCGGCTCCATGGTCGCCAGCAGCGCCGCGTCCAGGGTCTGCAGCACGGGCACGTCCTTCACCGGCACCAGCTTCGTGCCGTCGGTCGCCAGCACCACCTCCACCAGGCGGCGGAACACCGCGTACTCCGCTTCGGACATGTGGCCGATGCCCGGCGGCATGGCGGCCAGGGCATTGAGGGGAGAGATCACGCCGCCGGCCAGCGCCAGGCCCGCCGCAATACTGCTGAACTTCAGGAAATCCCGGCGCCCCAGGCTCTGGATATGGGACATGGCCTGAAGCGCGTCCGGCCCCAGGCTCTTCTGATTTGGGTTTCTCACTTAGGTGTGCTCCTGTTGGGTTCTCGGAGGGACCAGGCCATCATCAGAAGACCTTGACCACCCGGAGATTGAGCCGGGAGGACTCCTTCCAGCCGTTCTCGATGTTCAAGGACTGCCCGCCCTGGACCTGCAGCTGGAGATCCGGCGCAACGAAGGTGGCGAAAGTGGCCAGCAGCCGGTTGTTGTTCATGCGGTCATGCTGGGCCACGCCATTCAGCTTCGTTTCGCCGCCGATGTCGTGGAAGTACGAGAGCGCCAGGTGGGTCTGCGGTGACACAAGGTAGCGCAGGTGGGCCTGGGCACTATGGCTGCCGTCCTGCTTAAGGGTTTGCCCGGCGTAGTTGTCGTTCTTGCCATACACCGCGGTCTCGAGAATGAAGTCGAGCATGAAGCTGTCGCCCAGGGCCGTCACATAGCCGGCGTGGAAGATCCCCTTCCAGCGGTTCTGGCCGATATTGACCCCGCCCTTGCGGGCCTCGTAGTTGCCGACCGGCACCGAGGCAAAGGCCGACACGCCGAACCACTGCTTCCGTTCCGGCTGATTGACCAGCCACAGGGTGCCGCCCAGCATCGGGTCGCCCACGCCACTGGACGATTCGGACGCCGGCTCCTTGAGGGACACGGACCCGAAGGGCACGATGATCTGGGGGTCGATGACGTAATCACCGACCTTGGTGAAATGCACGTAACGCAGCAGACCGATATCGGTCTTCAGCTTGAAGGGGCCCGGCACCCGGTCGCCGCCCGAATAGAAGGCATTACGCTCGGTGTGCTGGTAATACACGATGCCCAGGTCGATACCGGGAGGAAGGGCTGCATAGTCGCCCGGATCGGTGGCGATCTCGGCCGCAGCGGCCATTCCGGAAAGGGCGCAGGACAGGCCGATGAGGGCGAGCCGGGGCGCCAGGGCCTTGCCGCTTTTCAGCTTCATGGATTTGTCTCCTCGTATTTTTGGAGTTCGGACAGGAACAGCAGGAACAGGGATGGCAAAAAGCATTCCAACCCCTGACATCGGCAATCAGCTCAATCCAAACCCTTACGAATCAATAACTTGACAAATCCACTCAAAATGCGGCGGGCGGAATCCCGGCGCCGGCCTTTTCTTTATGAAACCGACAGTCTCACTTTGAGACGGCAGCCCCCCGGAGCAGGCGACGAATGGCTCCCCGAGGGCGGTCAATTCATGTATCAATTCATGGAATGATGCGCGGACATCAATCCTGAAAGACCTTTTCATCCGCGACCCGATCCCGTTCTGCGACCACCGGCAGCCTCGCCCATGCTCTCGGCATGATTTCGGGATGAGGAACCGGCCGGAGGCATCGCCGGGGCAAGCCGAGCGGTACAGGATTTGCCGGCGCAATACATTTCTGGAAAAATCATCCGGCCAGACTTACCCAACCGGCATTGTCCGATCATTGCTGCCGATATAACAAGAAGACTCACCACCACCGCCACCACACACATACGAGACATGAAAATGGATATCGCCATCGTCATTGGAGTCATAGGCTTCATTCTTGCCGCCGGTCTCCTGTACCGGATCCACCAGCTTCAGACCCGCATCAGCGAAGGAGCACGGCAACTCTCGGAAGCGAGGGCACGTGAAGATTCGCTGCAGGACACGGTGAGGGAACTCAGGGCCGCCAGCGAGAACCAGCCCGCCCTCCAGGCCCACGTCCCCGCCGGCATCCCGGAGATGCTCGGCCCCCTCGCCCAGGCCCAGGCGCTCTCCGATGCGCTGACCACCACCGTGGACCAGGCCCTGGCCGACATGGACACGGCCAACACCCTGGCCCGAGCCAGCGGGCAACGGGTCATGGACGGCTACCAGCTCATGCAGAAGGCCAACGGCGAGATCGCCAGGCTGGGGAGCAGCCTCGACCGCGCCCGGGCTGATCTCGAGGTGCTGGCCAGCCAGTCCGCGAAGATCAACAACCTTGTCTCATCCATCACCCAGATTTCCGAGCAGACCAACCTGCTGGCCCTCAACGCCGCCATCGAGGCCGCCCGGGCCGGTGAAGCCGGGCGGGGTTTTGCGGTGGTGGCCGACGAGGTGCGCAAGCTCGCCGAGCAGGCACGCAAGGCCAGCGAACAGATCGGACAGATCGCCGGCCAGCTCACCGCCACCTCAAGCGATGCGGCCGGTGCCATGAAGGACACCGACTCAGTCGTTCAGTCGGGCCTTGCCGTGGCCTCCAGCGCCCAATCCGCGATGGAAGATATCCAGTCCGGCGCCAAGCGGCGCATTGAAGTGATCAGCCAGATCACCGCGGGGATCAATCAACAGAAGGCGCTGGGCCATCAGATCAAGGAAACGCTCGACCAGATCCGGGACCTCACCGCCCGGTAAGGAGACGGGCGTCAGACCAATCCCACATTTCATTCGGATCAGACCGACTGCCCGCCTGGGACACAGCGGCTAGATTGAAGCCATGCAGACCCCTGCATGACAGGAGACTCCCTCCAGAGCCCTGTGACGACAATCATTCCCAAGGAGAGCAGTCATGAACCGCGACATCATCGAAGGCAACTGGAAGCAACTCAAGGGCAAGCTCAAGGAACAGTGGGGCAAGCTCACCGACGACGACCTGGACATCATCGAGGGCAAGCGCGAAGTCCTCGCCGGCAGGCTCCAGGAGCGCTACGGCATCACCAGGGATGAGGCAGAGAAGTACGTCAAGGATTGGGAAGAGAAGCACGACGCCTGATCCCGTCCTCCATCCCCTGTGAAGGAGCAAGAAAATGCTGCACTACGCCGTCGTCTTCTTCGTGATCGCCCTGATTGCCGCGGTTTTCGGCTTCGGAGGAATTGCAGCCGGTGCGGTGGAGATCGCAAAGATCCTGTTCTTTGTTTTCCTCATCCTTGCGGTGCTCAGCTTCATCATCAACGCGCTACGCGGCAAGAGCTGAGCTCAGGGCCTCCCGGCCCTTGCCGCCACCTTTCCAAGCAATGCCGCGCAAGGGCTGCTCTCACCGCTCCCCAACTCAATGAGTGGCAACAAGGCCAGGGGCGGCGAAAGCAGGCCCAGCCCCAGCGC
>WBTZ01000224.1 GCA_009026175.1 Zoogloea sp.
TCGTTGAGCATCGTCGCGGTCAAGTCGAGCAAGAAGGTGGGGCGGTCAGGGCGGAATCGCCCAGGCCCGCCGAGTTGGTGCGTCGTCGAATTAGTCCGGCATGGCCGGCAGGGCAGCCGCCGGGCTGTATTCCATAGCGGTGAGGGCCCACCTCAACCGTTGCGCCACTTCGCGCAACTGCCTGCAAGCGGGCCCGTTCACGTAGTGCTCCTTGCCGCGGCCGTCGCGATAGGTGCCGTAGTGCTGTGCGACGAAGTTAGACGTCGCAAGGAGCTGTCTGGCCAGCTCCGCTGCTTCGATGACACGTTGGGTTTGCATGGTGTTGCTCCTGGGCTGCTGTCCGGGGCCGGGCTCGGTACCGGACGGTTTGATGAATGGGGGCTGAAAACACCCCGGTTTAGCGTGGTGAAGGCAAAGGTCAGGGGGTTACACAGCGCAGCGCCGGTGCGATGCGGGCGCTGAAAGTGCTGGGTGCGAGGGCCACCTGCGGCGGGCGGTCCCGGCGCAGGTGGTGTTGCAGAACATCGCCGACTTGCGCGACTGCGTGTTGCAGGCGCTTTGCCGAGGTGGCCAGGTAATGACGCTCGGTGGTCTGAATGCTCTTGTGGCGGAGCAGGCGGCTGACCGTGAGCAGATCGACCCCCGGACAGGCCATCGCTTCGGTCGCGACGGTTTTGCGAAAGCGGTGGAAACCGCCGTCCTCGACGCCAGCCGCAGCCAGAAGCTTGCGAAGCGCCTTGCGGGGCGGGCACATGGGCCCGTCGACGCGGCGGGACGGGAACAGGAACCCATTGCGGCTGTGCGCAAGGAGTTCGAGGACGATCTCCCGCGCGGCGGGAGAGATCGGCACGGTCTGGTCTTCGCCAGCCTTCGTGTCACGGAGGTGCAGGACTCCGATCGCGAAGTCCACATCCGTGACGCGCAGTTTGAGCGCCTCGCCGATGCGAAGACCGGTGGTCAGCAGGAGTTGCACGAGCAGGCGCAGATGCAACGGGGCGTCCGCGAGTTGCTGGCCGAGGCGGGCCAGTTCATCCCGATCGAGCGCGCGCGGGCTCGGCGGGGTCTCGCGAAGCTGGCGCCAACCGTCCATCGGGTTCGCTGCAAGGAGGTCAGCGCGCACCGCTTCCCGCAGCATGGCGCTGGCCAGCATCATGAGCCGGTTGATGCTTGCGTCGCTGAGCTCACCCGCGGAGCGCAGCTCGTCGTGGACCTTCCTGATGTGCCGTGAAGTGACTCGGTTCAGCGGCAGATCACCGACCTGGGGTTTGATGTGGCGGGTGTAGCGGGATTCGTCGTCCTTCCAGGACTTTTTCTCAGCCTGCGCCCACGGAAGGTAGGTACCGAAGAAGAATTCGTTCAGCGTCATTTCCCCCTTGCGCGGGGTGCGGCCCGCCTTCAAGTCCTCGATGTATCGATGCACGACGCCGGCCGCCTCCATGAGGGACATCGTGGGAACCCTGCCGATGACGCAGGCGGTCCTCTTGGAAGTCGCAGGGTCGACGTAGCGGACGACCCAGCTTTCGCGCCCGGATGCGTAGGTGGCTTTGTACAGCATGGGCACGCCTGCGACCCGCTCTTCCCGCTGCTTCGTCGGGCGGGCGCCGTTGAGGGGACGAACGCCAGGGTGAAGACTCGCGGCGATGGCTGAGGCGCGATACGTCCTGTTCTGACGATTCGGAGGGAGGGGGATGACCTCGGCCGTCAGCTTGACGGACGGATCGAGTTGCTGGACCGGGAATGGCGACCGGTCGAAGGGGTGGGGGGCGGACTGCTGCATGACCTGATTCCTCGCGCTTGATGATGAACACGGCGCGCATTTCACATCAGGTCAAAATGTGCCCCGACAGGTTTGCCGGGGAAGACAACGGGCCCTCCCGCGGGAGGGCGCGGAACTACTGTGAATCTGTACGACAGGTTTAGGGCGAGACGTAAGCGCTCGAGGAGGGTGTGTGCTACGCCGCGAACATCACCCCTCGATGTGTGGCGAAGTAGGCGAGAACCGGCCGGGTCACCCAGTTCTGCTTCGTGGCCATGGACTTCCCGGTCTTTAGCGCTTGGCCGATGTATGTCCGGACTTTCCAGTTCCGCGAGTGCCCGGCCACGGCATGGGACCACGCTTCAAGACCAAGTGCTTCGGCGGTCGAAGATTTCAACTCCAAGAAATCGTCCAACACCCCGGGCGTGATACAGCCGAACAGCTTGAAGCTCAACAGGCACACCGAGCGGACGAACTGACGCCGAATGATCGTATCTCCGGCCTGAAGCGGATTCGGCTCCGTCAGCCCGGCATCCCTCGGCGCGTCCAGATCACGGTTCAGCGTCTTCATCACGTGCAGCAGGTTCTGCATCTGCTTCACCACGTGCGGTTCGTACGTCAGGTGGATACCGACGTGACCCAACATGTCGTCGAGCTGCTGGACGAGCGCAGTCGAGTTTTCGAGGTACTGCCTGCGGAGCGACCGCTCAGCAGTGGTGTCCAGGTAGCAGCCGAGATCGCGGAAGTAATGGTAGAGCGCACCGACCTCACCGAAGAACCGAAGCCGCCGCTCGGCCTCGTAATACCTCTCCATACTCCAGATGTAGGCAGGATCGCTCGTCGGAAGATCTCCCGCCTGCACTGCCGCATCGACGCACTGCCAGAGACCGTCATTCAATGCGTCGAAGGCGTTCGTCAGCACGCGCGTCTCGAAAAGGGTTGCCCCGAACGGGGTCGCATTCAATCTTGCCAAGGCTTCGCCCGTAACCTCCCACGCGCGTTCTGCGGCGGGGCCGGGTTCCCACGCCTCGGGCGGAAGTCGTACCTCCTCGAGTCTGCGGAGCCCATCCTGGTAAAGAAGCTTGAACTGGGTGTAGTGGGTGTTGGGCGGGCGCATCAAGTCTTTCCTTTCTTTCTGTTGGAGGGGAGACCTTCAATTACTCGGCGCCATCATCGCGATCTTGAGGTGACCTACAACAACGTCAGCAATCCGAACTGGATTGCTACGTCTTGATCACTACGGCGTGAGCTACATCCCCATCGAGCAAAGCTCGATAGGGCCCCCTGCGTGGCTCCGCCCGGAGCAGGTACCGGACCTGCTCCGGGCTCGTGGTTGCCTATGGTTGTGGTCAGCTGCCTTAACAGCCCGTACGACCTCGTGATGATCGGGATGGAAGGGCAAGGTGATGAGAAGGGGGTCGTAGGGGGGGCTCCAACTTTGCCGACCATATACCCCTACGACAGAAGTTGGAGCCGACGCCGGCGGCTGACCGATAGAAGATCCCACGGTGTCAATTCGGCAACTCCATACACCCCCTTCACAAGATTGACACCAAAAAAAGTCGCCCCCCAGCCGACCCCACCTTGGGGCCGGACAGGACGATCAACTCAAGGGGCTGCCGCACCGCTCACCACCGACACCTCGCCTCCCTCCCGCGCCGCCTGGCTGGCCCGCGCGATCACATCGGAGACCGCCTGGGACGCCCGGGCCAGCGTCGAATTGGCCATGTGGCTGTAGATCATGGTCGTCTGCGGACTGGCGTGATGGAGCAGCTTCTGCACCGTGAACAAGGTCTGACCCGCATGACTGACCGCCAGCGCCGCATGGGTGTGGCGGATGTCATGCAGGCGCACATGCCCCTGGATGCCGGCCGCCGCCAACACCCGGGCGAAGGCCTTCCTCGGGTCCCGCAGGGGCTTCGTCGAATCCGTCGGCGACGGAAACACCCAGGCACTTACCTGCCGACTCTTGAGCCGGTTCAGCAGGACGATGCACTCCTCCGACAAGGGTGAGTACTGCGGCTTACCCGACTTCGTCATCGGCATGAACCAGATCCGCCGCTCCAGATCCATGTGCTCCCAGCGCGCCTTGAGCGCATTGCTGCGCCGGCAGCCGGTCAGCAGCATGAAGCGCAGCGCCGCCACCACCGAAGGCGCCGGGTCCTTCTCCATCGCCACCACCAGCCGCCCGACCTCGTCGAGGCTCAGATACCGGCTCTTGCCTGAACCTTCCCGGAAGCGCGGTATCCCCCGGCAGGGATTGTCCGGCAGGAGGCCGAGGGTCACCCCGCGGCGCATCATCGCCGAGAGCAAGGACAGGAAGCGATTGGCCGTCGCCGGTGAATGGGTCTTCCGTACCGCCCCGATGAAACGCTCGATATCCCGGCGCTGAAGGTCGCATAGGCGCCGCTCCCCCCCGAAGAAAGGGATGATATGGAGGTCCAGCTTGCTCTGGTCATCCCGCCAGCTACGCTTATGGACCTTGGCGTAGCCCTCCAGATAGTCCTTCGCGAAGTTTGAGAGCGTCGGCGAACCGCGCTCCAGATCGCGCCCCTCCTGTGGATCAATCCCTCGATCCAACTGGCCGCGGGCCTCCAGGGCCAGGCGGCGGGCATCGGCGAGGGGCGTGGCCGGGAACTCGCCCAGGCGCATCGCCCGCTTGGTGCCCTTGAAGGTATAGCGCAGCCAGAAGGTCTTGCGCCCGGACGCCTTCGACACCGACACGCGCAGCCCGGACACCTCGGTGTCACTGACCTCATAGCCCTTGCCCGGCGCATCGGCTGGGCAGGGTGGTAGCTGCTCGATCGCACGGACGGTGAAACGGAATCGTGTGGCACGGTTCATCGTGAAATCTCCTCATCAAAGAAAGCAGGACTGGACAGGGCTGATCCCTGCCTGCCCGCCGTCCGCCCGCACCCCCGACGCACTCAGTCTCTCAAGTCCGAGGCGCGTGTCGCCCCGGATCACGCAGAAACATGATCCTGTCCTGGAAAGGCTGGCGCGATGGAACGGGCGGGAAGCGGGGGAGGACGGCGGCCGGCGGGTGCCGGTCGATTGCCGGTGTTTCCGGCGTGGTGGCGGTCGCCTTACCGCGCGGTGGTGAGCCAGGCCTCATTGCCAAACTGGCGATGCAGCACGTCGGCCAGATCGACGGCCGTCACGTCGGTGAAACCCCGGTCTGCGAGCTGCCGGCGGGTCCCCACTTCATTGGCGGTAAGCACCCATTGGACCCTGACATCAACGTTGATCTGCAGCAGCCAGACCGACGGTGTGTTGGGGAAGCCGTAACGCGCCAGGGTCTGGATCAGCGCCTGCCGTTCAGCCTCGACCCGCGCCATGCGGGCCTCGAATTCCAGGATGCCGGCCCGCTCGGCGAAGCATTCATAGCGGTTCGGGTCCAGGAGACCGACGATACGGGCAACGCCCGCATCCAGGGGAAGGGGATGGTTCGACGAAATCATGGCGTCAGTACTCATCAGCCAGGAGGATCGTCGTGACCGCCCGGGGTTCTGCCTCGGTGATCACGAAGAGCTTCACCCCGGCGACCATGTAGACCGACAGCAGGCGGGCACCCGTCTGGAGGGCGGCTTCATTGGCCCGGGCATCCTCGGCCCCCACCTCGCCCCAGTCTCCGGACAGATGGCGGGCCAGCAAGCGGATGGGATGAAGGTTCTGCTCGCGCAGCAGGGTGTCAGCGCCGCGGGTCGCGACGATCTCACCGGGACTGAAGTGCAGCTTGGGGGGTTGGTTCATAGGGTTCTCCAGAAAGCAGAACGCCCGATGCGGTCCTCGCAGCGGGCATCCTGGGGGAAGGCCAAAGAGAGGGGCGTGCGCCTTAGGGGCGGAACGCCTGCCGGGCTACACCTCCACCGGCTCGGTGACGGCATACTCGGCACAGAGCGCCAGCAGACGCGGCTCCACATCCGGATTGCGGGGAACGAAGAGCGTGATGCCCGCATCCCCGTCACCGGGGACGAAGACCAGTTCGTAGAAGCGGGCATGCCGACCGGCGTACTCGAAGATCGGGCTGAAGGCGGGATCGCCGTAGGCCACACCGGTGACCGGATTGATGAGAAGGGAGAAGCCAACAGCCGCCTCCACCTCAGCGAGGGCATC
>WBTZ01000025.1 GCA_009026175.1 Zoogloea sp.
AGCCTGTCCCGCGCGGCGGAGAGCCGGCCCCGGCCGGCTGCGCCTCCGCCTGCTGCTCCGCAAGCTGCCGTGCCCCCGTCTGCCGGACAGGCGCCTGTGCGGCCTGCGGCCGCGGCGCAGCAACGGCCGGCCGACATGCAACCCTTCAACCCGCCGCGGGTGGAGCTGTCGCGGGAAGTCTTCAATGCGGCCACATCCCAGGTGCGCCGCCCGCCCGCCGAACCAGCCCCCGCGCCCCGGTCTCCCCTGCGTTCCGATGCGCCACCCGCTTCCCGTGAGACTCCGCCGCGTCCGCGTCCGACCGGTGTCGAGGAGGAGGCCCGCATCCGCGCCCTGGAGTCGGCCAACTCCCAGATGGCCAACGAACTGGCGACCATCCGCGGCATGATCGAGCGGCAGCTTGCCGGCTTCGCCTGGGGTGAGATGGGGCGTAACGCACCAGGTCGTACCCGGCTGATCGGCGACCTCCTCGAAGCGGGCTTTTCCGCGGTGCTGGCCCGTGAGCTGGCAGAGAGCGTGCCCGAGGACGAGGCGCCGGAAGATGCGCACCGCCTGCTTCACGATGCTCTGGATGCGCGCTTCCAGGCCATGGCCAGCGATGCCGACATCATCGACCGGGGCGGCGTTTTCGCCCTGGTGGGGCCGACCGGGGTCGGTAAGACCACCACCACGGCCAAGCTGGCCGCCCGCTGCGTGGTGCGCCACGGCGCCGACAAGTTGGCCCTGATCACCACCGACGGCTACCGGATCGGCGCCCATGAGCAACTGCGCATCTATGGCCGCATCCTCGGTGTGCCGGTGTTCGTGGTGCGCGATGCGACCGACCTGCGCGAGACCCTGGCCGGGCTGCGCGACAAGCACATGGTGCTGATCGATACCATGGGGATGAGCCAGCGCGACAAGATGGTGGCCGAACAGGCCGCCATGCTGACCGGGGCCGGCAAGGTGTCCCGCCTGCTGCTGCTCAATGCCACCAGCCGCGGCGATACCCTGGATGATGTGATCCGTGCCTATGCCGGCGATGATCTGGCCGGCGTGGTGTTCACCAAGATGGATGAGGCCATGTCCCTGGCGCCGGTGCTGGACGTGGCCATCCGGCACCGCGTGCAGGTCTATTACGTGGCCAACGGGCAGCGGGTGCCGGAAGACCTGCACCTGCCCAACCGCGACAAGCTGCTGACCCAGGCGCTGCACGAACTGCCTGCCAACTCCCCCTTTCGGCTGGAGTCCCTCGAGGCCGGCCTGCTGATGGCCTCCGCCGGCAAGGCGGCGACCAACGGTCTGCACGGAGGGGCCTGAGATGCTGCATGCCTCCGATCAGGCCGCCGGCCTGCGCCGTCTTTTCCGTCGCACCCATTCGGCGGTGGTGGCCGTGTTTGCCTGTGGCCGCCGTCCGGATGCCCTGGCTCTGCAGACCCTGCTGGCTCTGACGGAAGGGGCGCACCGGATCGTCGTGATCGACGAGCATGCCCCCGGGCATGGGTCCCTGCTCAGCACCGCAGGTCTGCCGGAAGGCGGTGATCTGCTGGGGGCCCTGGAGGGGCAGCATGATGTGACCGAGGCCATGCGCGAACTGGCCGACGGGCTCTGGGTGGTGCCGGCGGCTGCGACGGTCCAGGCCGTCTCCCTGCTTGACGATACCCACCATGCCCGCCTGGAGGCCGGTCTGACCGAACTCCAGCGGCGCGCCGATCTGCTGGCCATCCACGCGGTTGGCGACCCCCGGCATCTGACACCCTTTGCCCGCGCGGCGGCACGTCATTTGCTTGTGGTTGAGGCCAGTGGCGTGGGCGCGCGCAGCGCCTGCCAGTGGATCAAGGGCCTGGCTGCGGCGGGGGCGGGTTCGCTGGAGGTGGCGGTCAGTGGCGCCCGTGACCGGGCCGATGCGACCGCCTTGTTTGCAAGTCTGAATGACTTTACCGGAAGGCATGTGGGTCTGCCCCTGGTCTGGCGGGGCGAGGTGGAGCGGGATGCGCTGGCCGAGTCGATGACGGCCCCCCTGGGTGAGCGACACCCGGCGGAAGGCGCCAGCGCATTCATCCGGCGGCTGCGGGCCTGCTCGTCGCAGGCGAGCGCGACGGGCTGAATGAGTTGTTTTGTGAGATATTGTTTCGTGGGTCGCGTTGAAGCCTGTCGTTGCCGATGAGTCTTCCATGACGCAGCGCATCGCCCGGAAAACCAGACCAGAAAGCTGAGCACTGATGTACACCGCCTCCGGAACCCTTGATAAAGAACAGCTCGTCGTCCAGTACGCGCCATTGGTCAAGCGCATCGCCTACCACCTGATGGCCAAGCTCCCGGCCAGCGTTCAGGTTGAGGACATCATCCAGAACGGCATGCTGGGCCTGCTCGACGCCATCAATCGATACGAGGAAGGCCTGGGGGCGCAATTCGAGACCTATGCCGTCCAGCGCATCCGCGGCGCCATGCTCGATGGTCTGCGGGAGAACGACTGGCTGCCCCGCAGCCTGCGGCGGGACATGCGCCGCATCGAGGCGGCGGTGCATCAGCTCGAACAGCAGCATGGCCGTCATCCCACCGAGAAGGAACTGGCTGATTCCCTGGGCCTGCCGCTCGCCGACTACCAGCACATGCTGCAGGAGGCCCGCGGTTACCAGCTCGTCTATTTCGAAGACTTCGCCGGTGATGGCGAAGAGGATTACCTGGAGCGCCATATCACCCTTGAAGGCAACGACCCGCTGACCCTGTTGCTCGAGGGCAACATGCGGGATGTGCTGATCAAGGCGATCGACGATCTGCCCGACCGGGAGAAGACCGTGATGGGCTTGTATTACGAGCAGGACATGAACCTGAGGGAGATCGGCGAGGTGCTCGGTGTGTCGGAGTCACGGGTCTGCCAGCTCCACAGCCAGGCCATCGCCCGTCTGCGCTCGCGGATCTCCGGCGCGATCCAGAATCCTGCGAAGTCCAAGTCTGATGGCCGTGGTCGCGGCCGTCGGCCGGCGGCACCCTGACCCGGAGACAGGTTCCGTCCATGGACAGCATCAGCCTGATCGGCATCACCCTTGCCCTGGCCGCCATTCTGGTGGGGCAGGTGCTCGAAGGAGGGCACGTTGGTTCCCTGATCCAGCCCACGGCTTTTCTCATCGTGATCGGTGGCACGCTGGGGGCGGTGATGTTGCAAAGCTCCCTGCGGGTCTTCAAGACCGGCATGCAGATGATCCGCTGGGTTTTTGTGCCGCCCCGCCTCGATCACGAGGCGATGATTGCGGACGTGGTCAACTGGAGCCATGTCGCCCGCAAGGAGGGGCTGCTGTCCCTGGAAAGCCAGATTCCCTCCATTGATGACCCCTTCATCCGGAAGGGCCTGCAGTTGCTGGTGGACGGGGTGGAGCCCGAGCGGCTCCGGGAGGTGCTCGAGGTCGAGATCGACACCTGGGAGGGCCAGATGAAGCAGGGCGCCAAGATCTGGGAGGCGGCCGGCGGCTATGCCCCCACCATCGGCATCCTCGGGGCGGTGATGGGGCTGATCCACGTGATGGAGAACCTTTCCGACCCCTCGAAGCTGGGCTCCGGCATCGCGGTGGCTTTTGTCGCTACCATCTACGGGGTGGGGGCTGCCAACCTGATCTTCCTGCCGGTATCGAAGAAGCTGCTCGGCGTCATCGGAACCCTCACCTCCCTGCGCGAGATGGTGGTGGACGGCCTGGTGGGCATCGCCAATGGCGACAATCCGCGCATCATCGAGAGCCGCCTGCAGGGTTACGCGGGATAGACCGACCATGGCCAGGCGCAGGAAGGGTGAGGAGGAGCACGAGAACCACGAGCGCTGGCTCGTCTCCTACGCCGACTTCATCACCCTGCTGTTTGCCTTCTTCGTGGTGATGTACTCCCTGTCGTCCCTCAACGAGGGCAAGTACCGCATCATGTCGGACTCGGTGGTGAACGCCTTCCGCAACATCGCCACCAACAGCGACGGGCCACGCATCATCTCCAGCCCGATTCCGGCGATCCGGCCAAGCACGCCGCCGCCGCCCTCGGAGGCCTCGGAGGAGGCCCGCAAGTCCCGCGCCGAGCGGGTCAAGAACATGGCCGAGGAGATCCGCAAGGTGCTTGCGCCGCTGGTCGCGGACGGGCAGGTGCGGGTCACCGAGGGCGCCTTCGGCATCACGGTGGAGATCAACGCCAGCGTGCTGTTTGCGCCGGGTGAGGCCAGCCTGGGGCCGGAGGCCAAGCGCGCCTTGCAGGCCGTCGCTGCAGTGGTGGCGGGGTCGGAGTTCCCGATCACGGTCGAGGGGCATACCGACGTCACGCCCATCGCCACCGCCATGTTCCCGTCCAACTGGGAGTTGTCTGCGGTGCGTGCCTCCAGTGTGGTACGGCTCTTTGTCGAAGGCGGGGTGCGTCCATCACGCCTCACCGCCGCGGGCTACGGCGATCAGCGGCCGGTGGCGGACAACTCCAGCGCCGACGGAAGGGCGCGCAATCGCCGGGTGACGATCCTCATCGAGTCGCGGGTGCTTGAGGCAGAGCCGCCGCCCCGGCCGGTGAAGGCCTCAGGGGTGACGGATTCGATCCTGCCGCCTGATGCGGCTCCGCCGGTGCCCGCCGCCCCCTCCGTACCGCCGGTGGTGCCGACGCCGCCCGTGCTGCAGATCCCCGGCAAGCCATGAATGGCACGTGCCGGTGCTTTTGCTGCGGAGCAGGGTAGGGCTGATTGCCTGCTGCGCGGCAGGCGGCTGGGGGAACGAAAGCGGCGTGGAGGCTCAGACCGAGCCGAGATGGCGGCTGGAGGCGGTCGGTCTGGATTGGCCGTCAGGCCCGTAGATCTGGGGGTGTTCCGCTGCGGAGAGCAGGGTGGTGAGCGCCTGCTGGTTGTTCTGCAGGCGCTCGACGATCAACTGTCCGTTGACCCGATTGCGCTCCTTGGCCTCTTCGGCCATGGCCACGACTTCTTCCCATCCGGCCAGCGCGTCGGGCGCCTGGGCAAGGACGATGCGGATGTTCTCGTTGCTGACCTTTGCGCCGACCCGGGCGAACATCATGGTGCGTTCGTCGGAAAGGCGCTGGAGGCTGCGGTAAAGCTGGGTCTTCTCTTCCGCAATATTGCTGAGGGCGTCGATCTGGCCGGCGATCAGCAGGGACTCCTCGCGCTTCAGCAGCTCCAGGAAGGCCCGCATGCCGGCGCGCTCGTCCTGGATGAGACGGGCGAGCCGGTTGGAGAGTCCGGGGTCTGCGGCCATGTCAGAAGGCCCTGATCGGCTTCACGTCAGGCCTGGCCGGCTTGTCCGGTCTGGGCCGACAGCATCTGGCGGACGCTTTCGATCAGGCCGTCGGCAACCCGGCCGGTGTCGACCTTGAAGCGGCCTTCGGTGATGGCCTGCTTGATTTCATCCACCTTTGCGCTGTCCACCACGGGGGTGTTGGCGACGGTTTCTTCCATTTGCTGCAGGCGAGCGGAGAGGGACGAGATCTCGACCTTTTCGCTGCCACCACCGGCCGCTTCGGATTTGGGAGATTCCTTGGCGGAGCGCGTGCGCCCGTCATTGGGCGGCAGGCCTCCGGTCGACTTCACAGAATTATCGATCTTCATGGCGTAGCCCTTTCTTCCTTGTGTCGCAGAGGTATACGACCAGTGGAAGCCAAACTTTAACCCATTCGAGTCACGGATGGCGGCCAGGTTCTCAAGGGAGCGTAATTTCCACAATTCCCCCGTTGCGCGCAGTCCCACGGACAACCTGGCCGGTCGCCAGGCGGACTTGCGCCCCCTGGCCGTCGGCTGCGCTGCTCAGCGCCGTGCCGTCGTTTGCGACCTGGAAGCCGGGGCCCCGGGAGATCACCTTGACCGGCTGCCCCTGGACCACCGCGGGGGACAGGCGAAGGTGGCTGGCGGCCAGGGGGCGCCCGCCGGCCAGGGCCACCTTGGCAGCATGGCCGACGGCCTGGCTCGGGTCGGTCAGCACGTCGGCCGCCTGGGCCGTCAACTCCCCCGACTCACGGCGGATGTCGGCAGGCCCCAGGATCTGGCCGGCCGCGAGCGGTGCCGTCGTCACCAGATACAGCCCCATCACCTTGATCTCCGCCGGGACGTAAGCCGACCAGGGGGACGGGGCGAGGCAGCGGATGCCCACCGAGATCCGGCCCCAGGGGCGGACGCCGCCGGGCAGGAAGGTTTCGAACTGGACGCAGGGCGCAAGTTGGTTGTCGGCGCGGAATTCACCGACCTGGATACGGACTTCCCCCGGCAGGCTGCGGGTCTCGGCATCGAGGAAGCGGGCGATTTCGGCGCGCACCGGAGCAGGGTCCTGGCGGGCTTCAGCCGCTGCTGGCAACTGCAGGAGAAGGGCACCAAGCAATGCAATGGCGAAAAGACGGGGCATGGGGGCTGGAACAAGCGGGGCAGTTGCCATTCGATCACGGTTGGCGCCGATGCGCCAGTCGACACCCGGGGAAGTTGCCGGGGCTTCCGGATTTCTGCGGCAAAAACTGCCGGGCCGGCAGCGTGTGGCTGCCGCGCTAGCCAAATTGGGGTGCTAATTGCCGCCTGTTCAGGCCATTCCCGAGGGGGGGCGGGCCTTAGCATGGCTGGCATGGAAGGTGCAAAGGTGTGGGCAAGGCCCGCGTCGAAGAACTTCTCCAAGCTTTACGGCGCCAGCGGAAACGAACTTTAGGGGTGACCAGCATGACCAGCCGACTCGACGAGACGATGCGTTTTCACCAGACCGCGCTGAATCTCCGCGCCTATCGGCAGCAGGTCATCGCCTCCAACATCGCCAACGCCGATACCCCGAACTACAAGGCCCGCGACGTGGATTTCAAGCAGGCCCTGAAGGGTGCCCTCGGTGGCGAGCCGGCCAACCTGGCCCTCACCACCACCTCGGGCCGCCATCTGCCCGGCGTGGGCGGCACCCCGGTGGAGGACAGCCTGAAGTTCCGCAAGGAAGAGCAGGGGGCGGTGGATGGCAATACCGTCAACATGGATGTGGAGCGCAGCGCCTTCGCCGAGAACTCGGTGCAGTACCAGGCCAGCGTGACCTTCATCAACGGTCTGCTCAGCTCCATGCAGCGGGCCATCCAGGGTCAGTAAGGAAACATAATGAGCATGCTCAACGTCTTTCACGTGGCCGGCAGTGCGCTGCACGCCCAGTCCACCCGCCTGAACGCCACCGCCAGCAACCTGGCCAACGCCGACAGCGTCACCTCCAGCAACGGCCAGCCCTACAAGGCCAAGCAGGTCGTGTTTGCGGCCACCCCGATGGGGTCGCCGGCAGCCCAGGGTGTGCAGGTCAAGCAGGTGGTCGAGAGCGCCGCACCCATGCGCATGGTGTACGACCCTAAGAGCCCGGCGGCCAACGGAGAAGGCTACGTGACGATGCCCAACGTCAATGTGGTCGAGGAGATGACCAACATGATCTCCGCGTCCCGCGCCTACCAGACCAACGCGGAAGTGATGGGCACGGCCAAGACCCTGATGGAAAAAACCCTGACCATCGGTCAGTAAGCACTGGAAAGCGATCATGAGCACCGTCAATTCCGCCACCTCCGCCGACGTCATCGCGGCCCTGCAGAAGTCCTCCACGTCGTCCACCTCGAAGACCGACGAGGCCCAGAGCCGGTTTCTGAAGCTGCTCACCGAGCAGCTCAAGAACCAGGACCCCCTCAATCCGATGGACAACGCCCAGATGACCTCCCAGCTGGCCCAGATCAGCACGGTGGATGGCATCTCCAAACTCAACACCACCCTGACCGCCCTCCTCGAGGGCAGCCAGTCCAACGAAGCCATGCAGGCCGCTGCGCTGGTGGGCAAGGGCGTGATGGTCGAAGGCAAGGCGCTGACCCTCTCCGGCAGCAAGGCCTACGGTGGCTTCGAGCTGACCAGCGCCGCCGACAAGGTGACGGTCACGATCAAGGACTCGGCGGGTACCGAGGTGCGCAAGATGGAGCTGGGCTCCTTCGATGCGGGCGTCTTCAACTTCGCCTGGGACGGCAAGACCACCAACGGATCCCAGGCTGTCGATGGCAAATACACCATGTCTGTCGCGGCGACCCGCGGATCGGACGACGTGAAGCCGATCGCGCTGCAGCTCACCACGGTCAATAGCGTGCTGCGCACCAGCAAGGGCGAGGTTTCCCTGGACGTGGGTTCGGGCAATCTGGTCAGCCTGAGCGACATCAAGCAAATTCTGTAAGCGGAGGAAAAAATGGCATTCCAACAAGGTTTGAGCGGTCTTTCCATCGCTTCCAAGGCCCTCGACGCAATCAGCAACAACGTCTCCAACTCGAACACGGTCGGCTTCAAGCAGTCCACTGCCCAGTTCTCGGACGTGTTCGCCGCATCCCTGGCGGGCGGCGGGACGCAGGTTGGTATCGGTGCTGCCATCGACAAGGTGTCCCAGCAGTTCACCCAGGGCAATATCTCCACCACCAGCAATGCCCTGGACCTGGCGATCAACGGCCAGGGCTTCTTCCGGATGAGCAACAACGGCTCGATCTCCTACAGCCGTAACGGTCAGTTCCAGACCGACAAGAACGGCTACGTCGTCAATGCCCAGGGTTTGCGCCTGACCGGCAAGCTGGCCGATTCGAACGGCGTGCTGACGGGCACCACCGGCGACATCAAGCTCAACTTCAGCGATGCGAAGCCTGCCGCCACCACCAGCGCCGGCTACAACGTGAACCTGGACTCCCGCTCCGCCACGCCGGCGGCGATGAGCAAGGCCGCGGTGTTCGGCACCGCCGCCCCGTCGCTGACCGTGGCCGCCGCCCCGGCCAACGTGCTGACCATCGCGGTGGATGGCTCCACCACGCCGGTGACCGTCACCGTGGCGCCGGGCACCTATGCCGACGTCGGCTCCCTGGTCACCGCGGTCCAGACGGCGGTGGACCAGACCACCCTCAAGGGGCGGGTCAAGGTCAGCAGCGACAGCACTGGCGTGATCAACTTCGCCTCCGCCCGCAGCGGCCGGCTCTCCGACATCACCGTGACCGGCTCAGCGGCCGCCGCGCTGAATGTGCCCGGCACCACCGGCACGGCCACCAACAACGCTTTCAGCACCAGCGACCCGACCAGCTACACCAGCACCACCTCGCAGACGGTGTACGACTCCCTGGGCAACGCCCATACCCAGTCCCTGTATTTCGTGAAGACCGCCCAGTCCAACGTGTGGGACGTCTACACCAGCCTGGATGGGGGCTTCCCGCCGGAAATCGACCCCCTGACCGGCACGCACACGCCGACCACGATCAGCTTCGATTCCAACGGCGTGTTGCAGACCCCGACTTCCTTCTCGTCGTCCTACACCGTGTCCACCGGGGCCGTGCAGCCCCTCAATTTCACCGTGGAGCTGGCCGGTACCACCCAGTTCGGCAACAGCTACGGGGTCAACCAGCTCACCCAGGACGGCTACACCACCGGCAAGCTGTCCGGCCTCACGGTGGATGCCGACGGCACCATCCAGGGCAACTTCAGCAATGGCCAGTCCCGCGTGATGGGCCAGGTCTGGCTGGCCACCTTCCAGAACCCCAACGGCCTGCAGTCCCTGGGCGGCAACCAGTGGGCGGTCACCAATGCTTCCGGTCCGGAGCAGCCCAACGCGCCGGGCACCGGCAGCCTCGGGGTGGTCCAGTCGGCGGCGGTGGAAGACTCCAACGTGGACCTCACCGCCGAGCTGGTGAACATGATCACCCAGCAGCGTTCCTACCAGGCCAACGCCCAATCCATCAAGACCCAGGACCAGATCCTGCAAACCCTGGTCAACCTGCGCTGACACCTGAGGAAAGCCCGCCATGGACCGCCTGATCTACACCGCAATGACCGGCGCCTCCGCCACGATGGGGCAGGAGGCGGCCGTGGCGCACAACCTCGCCAACGCCACCAGCACCGGCTTCAAGGCCGAGCTGCATCGCCTGCGCGCCGTGCCGCTGCAGAACACCGAACTGAAGACCCGGGCTTTCGTAGCCGATGCCAGCGTCGCCGACGACTTCACGCCCGGCCCGCTGCAGCACACCAACCGCAGCCTGGACATGAGTGTGCAGGGCAAGGGCTGGTTCGCCGTGCAACTGCCCGATGGCACCGAGGCCTACACCCGCAACGGCAGCTTCGAGGTCAGCGCCAACGGCGTGCTGCAGACCCGCGGCGGCCTGCCGGTGCTTGGCTCGGGTGGCCCGATCACCCTGCCGCCGGACGTGGAAGTGGCGGTCGGCGCCGATGGCACGATCTCCACGGTGCCGCGCACCGGCGCCAAGAACAACACCACCAGCGTCGACCAGCTCAAGCTGGTGAATCCGCCCGAGCAGGACCTGCGCCGCGGCGGTGATGGCCTCTTCCGCCTTGCCGACGGCAATCCCGCGCCGGCAGATCCTGCCGTCCGTGTTGCCGCCGGCTACCTGGAGGGCAGCAACGTCAATGTGGTCGAGCAGATGGTCAGCATGATTTCCCTGGCCCGCCATTACGAGACCCAGACCCGCCTGCTGTCGGTGGCGCAGGAAATGGACCGTTCCGCCACCCAACTGGTGGCCAAGGGCTGAGCAATTCGGTCGCCGGGCCCCGCGGGGGCCGGCAGGGGCTGATTGACGGGTTGCGAATTGATGGGTCTTTCCCCGCTTCATCCATCCCTGGAACGGCTCTTGCAATGGCTAGCATGAAAACCTAGCCGAACCGCCAGACCCGGCGGCCTGAACCGATATCTCTGGAGCTCCCCATGATCCGCTCCCTCTGGATTGCCCGCACCGGCCTCGACGCCCAGCAGACCCAGCTCGACGTCATCTCGAACAACCTCGCGAACGTCTCGACCAACGGCTTCAAGCGGGCCCGGGCGGTGTTCGAGGATCTGCTCTACCAGAACCTGCGCCAGGCCGGCGCCCAGTCCACCCAGCAGACCACCATCCCTTCCGGCCTGCAGATCGGTACCGGTGTGCGCCCCATCGCCACCGAGCGCATCCACACCCAGGGCAACCTGACCCAGACGGGCAACGCCCTCGACGTGGCGATCCAGGGTGAAGGCTTCTTCCAGATCCTGCTGCCCGATGGCACCACCGCCTACACCCGTGACGGTGCCTTCCAGAAGGATGCCAACGGCCAGGTCGTGACCTCCAGCGGCTATCCGCTGCAGCCGGCCATCACCATTCCTGCCAATGCCCTGTCGTTGACCATCGGCAAGGACGGCGTGGTGTCGGTGACCCTGCCCAACCAGACGGCGCCGTCGCAGATCGGCAACATCCAGATCGCCGGCTTCGTTAACCCGGGCGGCCTGCAGAGCGTGGGCGAGAACCTCTACCTGGAAACCGCCGCCAGCGGCACGGCCAATCCGAACACCCCGGGCACCAACGGCGTCGGCACCCTCAACCAGACCTACGTGGAAACCTCCAACGTGAACGTGGCCGAGGAACTGGTCCTGATGATCCAGACCCAGCGCGCCTACGAGCTCAATTCCCGCGCCATTTCCACCTCCGACACCATGCTCGGCAAGCTCACTTCGCTGTAATTCCCGTCGGGCGGAGATCATCATGCAAGCGCTTCGAATCGTCCTCCTGCCGCTGCTCGCCCTGCTGGGCGGTTGCGCGGCCCTGCAAAGCACCCCGCCGACGGCGGTCCATCAGCCCATGAGCGTGCGGCCCGAGTCCCGGACCGCCCAGGCGGCGCAGCCGGGCTCCATCTACCAGTCGAACTTCTCCCGGCCCCTCTTCGAAGACCGGCGTGCCCGCTTCGTCGGCGATGTGATCACGGTGAACCTGGTCGAGCAGACCGCCGCCAGCAAGAAGTCGTCGGCCAACGCCGAACGCAATGCCAGCATGGCCGCCTCCATCTCGGCCCTCGCCAAGGTGCCCCTGGCGGGCGCCCTGGGCGGCCTGGGGGTCACGGCTTCCGACGCCAGCAAGTTCGGCGGCAAGGGGGATGCGGCGGCCAACAATGCCTTCACCGGCACCATCACCACCACCGTCATCGAGGTGCTGTCCAACGGCAACCTGCTGGTGTCCGGCGAGAAGCAGATCGCCATCAACCAGGGCAACGAGTTCATCCGTTTCTCGGGCGTGGTCAACCCGGTCTACGTGACGGGGGGCAACAGCGTCCAGTCTACCCAGGTCGCCGATGCGCGCATCGAGTACCGGGCCAACGGTTACATCGACGAGACCGAAACGATGGGGTGGATGCAGCGCTTCTTCGTGAACGTGCTGCCTTTCTGAGGGTCGTCATCATGCAGTCCCTGTCACGGATCGTCCTCGCCCTGGCGACCGGAGCCTGCCTGGCCTTTGGCCCGCCGGCCAGCGCCGAGCGCCTGAAGGATCTCGCCTCCATCGGTGGCGTGCGCCAGAACCAGTTGGTCGGCTACGGCCTGGTGGTCGGCCTCGACGGCTCGGGCGACCAGACCACCCAGACTCCCTTCACCGTGCAGAGCATCATCAACATGCTCGGCAACCTGGGCGTGACCCTGCCGCCCGGCCAGTCCTTGCAACTGCGCAACGTGGCGGCCGTGATGGTCACCGCCAGCCTGCCGCCCTTTGCCCGGCCCGGCCAGCAGATCGACGTGACCGTCTCGTCCATGGGCAATGCCCGTTCCCTCAAGGGCGGCACCCTGGTCATGACGCCGCTCAAGGGCGCCGACGGGCAAGTCTATGCCATGGCCCAGGGCAACCTCGCGGTCAGCGGGGCCGGTGGCGCCGCGGGCGGCACCAAGGTCACCGTCAATCATCTGTCAGCCGGACGTATCCCGGGGGGCGCCACGGTCGAGCGGGCCGTCGCCAGCCAGGTGGGGCAGGGGGACTCGGTCTTCGTCGAGCTCAATACAGCCGATTTCGGCACCGCCCAGAGCGTGGTGGACGCCATCAACCGGATCGCCCCGGGCAGTGCCCAGGCCCTCGACGGCCGGCAGGTCCAGGTCCGCGCGCCCGATGACCTCAACCAGCGGGTGGCCTTTCTTGGCCGGCTCGAGAACCTGGATGTGACCCCCGCCGTGCAGGCCGCCAAGGTCATCGTCAACTCCCGCACCGGCTCGGTGGTGATGAACCAGAAGGTGGCCCTGCAGAATTGCGCGGTGGCCCATGGCAGCCTCACGGTGACGGTCAGCAACGATCCCCAGGTCAGCCAGCCCGGCCCCCTCTCCGGCGGGCAGACGGTGGTCACCAACAAGGGCGCGGTGGACATCAAGCAGGAAGGTGGCACGCTGTTCAACATCAAGGGCGGGACCAACCTGGCCGACGTGGTGAAGGCCCTCAATGCGGTTGGTGCCAACCCCCTTGAACTGATCTCCATCCTGCAGGCCATGAAGGCCAGCGGTGCGCTCAGGGCCGAGCTCGAGGTGATCTGATGGCCGCCAGTGATCTCAGCCAGATCAATGCCCTCGATCCGAACAGCCTGTCGGGGCTGCGCCGCCTGTCGAAGGAGAACTCCCCCGAGGCGGCCCGGGAGGCGGCCAAGCAGTTCGAGGCCTTGTTCATGCAGCAGGTCCTGAAGTCCATGCGCGACGCGAGCCCCAAGGGCGGCATGTTCGACAGCGAAGAGTCCCGCATGTACCAGTCCATGCTCGACCAGCAGTTGTCCCTGCAACTGTCCACCCGCAGCGGCGGCATCGGTCTGGCCAAGGTCATCGAGCGCCAGCTCTCGGCGGCCCGCGAGGCCGTGGTGCTGCCCGACGGGCCGGTGCCCCTGAACCGCCCGGACAAGACGGTGCCTCTCGATCCGGCCATCAAGCGCAATTTCGATGCTGCAGCGCCCGCGGAGGGCAATGGTGGCGTGGCCAATGCTGCGGCGGCTACCGGAACGGCAAGCGGCGCGGCAAATGCGCCGGCAAAAACTGCCGTTTCGGCGGCCTCTGCCGGCCTTGCCGCATTCCCGGGGCTGCCGGCCGGGGCCGGGCCGCGGGCTTTTGTCGAGAAGATCTGGCCGCAGGCTGTCGAGGCGAGCCGCGTCACCGGCGTGCCCGCCCGTTTCCTGGTGGCCCAGGCGGCCCTGGAAACCGGCTGGGGCAAGCACGAGCTGAAGAACGCCGATGGTTCGCCCAGCTACAACCTGTTCAACATCAAGGCCGGCCGCAACTGGACCGGCAGCACGCTGGGCACCACCACCACCGAGTTCCGGGATGGCGCGGCGACCCGCGAGAATGCGCGCTTCCGGGCCTATGGCTCCTATGCCGAGTCCTTCCAGGACTATGCCCGGATGATCCGCAACAACCCGCGCTACGCCGCGGTGGCAGGGCAGGGCGATGCCGTCGCCTTTGCCCGCGGGCTGCAGTCGGCCGGCTATGCCACCGACCCGATGTACGCCGACAAGCTGGCCCGCATCATCAACGGCAACACCCTGCGTACGGCTCTGATTGCCAGCGCCACGCCCCGGGCGTGAGGTTTTACCGGCCGGCTCCATGAGCTGGCAGAGTTCTTGCAGAAGGAGGGACAGATACTCCCGAACCAAGGACGTGGATCATGGGCAGCAGCCTCTTCAGCATCGGACTCACCGGCCTCAATGCCGCCCAGGCAGGCCTGGTGGTCACGAGCCACAACATCTCCAATGCCGGTACCGCGGGCTATAGCCGTCAGAGCACCGTCCAGAGCACGAACCCGGCGCTGTTCACCGGGGCCGGCTTCTTTGGCGAGGGGACCAAGGTCGATACGGTCAAGCGTGCCTACGACAGCTACCTGACCAACCAGGTGCTGTCTGCCCAGACCAAGTTCAGCGAGTACGACACCTACAGCAACGAGATCAGCCAGATCGACAACATGCTGGCCGACCCCACCACCGGCCTGACGCCGGCGGTTGCCTCCTTCTTCGAGGGCGTGCAGGAAGTGGCGGCCAATCCGGCCAGCGTACCTGCCCGCCAGTCGATGCTGTCCACCGCCCAGAGCCTGGTGGCCCGCTTCCAGAACCTGAGCAGTCGCATCGACGACGTGCGCAGTGGTGTCGAGACCCAGATCAAGAACACCGTCAGCGAGATCAGTTCCTACGCCAGCCAGATCGCGGAGATGAACTACAAGATCGCCGTCGCCCAGCAGGCCGGGTCGGCCCAGCCCGCCAACGACCTGCTGGATACCCGCGACCGCCTGATCAACGAGCTCAACCAGCTGACCCGGGTGTCCACCACGACGGACAGCAGCGGTTCGATGTCGGTGTTCATCGGTACCGGCCAGCCGCTGGTGGTCGGGACGGTGGCGACCAAGCTGGCGGCTCAGGCGTCCCCGTCCGACCCCACCCGCAACGTGGTGAACATCATCACCCAGAGCGGCGCGGCCATCACCATCCCGGAGAACCTGCTCGGCGGTGGCAAGCTCGGGGGCCTGCTGGCCATGCGGACGGGCTCGCTGGACACCGCCCAGAACCAGCTTGGCCTGATCGCCACCGGACTCAGCTCGGCCTTCAACAGCCAGCACCTCCTGGGGCAGGACCTCAACGGCAATCCCGGGACGAACTTCTTCAGCAACCCGACGGTGGCCGTGCAGCGCTACAACAACGCCACCTCGGCGGCGCCGGACGTGCAGTTCTCGGACATCACCAAGCTGACGGGCGACGACTACAAGCTCACCTTCACCAACACCACGGGTGGCTACAGCCTGACCCGGGTGTCCGACGGCGCCTCGGTGACCGCTGCCTCCGTGGGCCTCACCATCACCCCGCCGGCGAGCTCCAAGGTCGGTGACAGCTTCCAGATCCTGCCGACCCGCTATGCCGCGTCCAACATCGGTGTTGCGATCAGCGACACGCGCATGATCGCCGCGGCGGCGCCGATTGCCTCCGCCGCCACCACCGGCAACCTGGGGACGGCCACGATCAGCGCGCCGGTGGTGTCCAGCACGGCCAACCTGTCGAGCTTCGGGACGGCTGCGGCCCCCCTCAAGCTGACCTATAGTGGCGGCAATCTCAGCGGCTTCCCCGCCACCTTGCCGGTGACCTATACACCGCTCAACGGCAGCCCGGTCACCGTGGCTGCGCCGGCGTCCATTCCCTACTCCAGCGGCATGAGCGTCAGCGTGGGCGGCGTCAGTTTCACGCTCACCGGTGCGATGCAGAACAATGACAGCTTCACCCTCGGCCCCAATGCCGGTGGTGTGTCCGACAGCCGCAACGCAGTGCTGCTCGGCAACCTGCAGACAACCAAGACCCTGCTGTCCGCCAACGGCCAGCCGTCGGCCACCTTCAACTCGGTCTATTCCCAGCTGGTCAGTGCGGTTGGCAACAAGGCCCGCGAAGTCGAGGTCAACCGGGATGCCCAGGAAAGCCTCGCAAATCAGGCCGTCGAAGCCCAGCAATCGGTGGCGGGTGTGAATATCGATGAAGAAGCGGCCAATCTGATCCGTTATCAGCAGGCATACCAGGCGGCGGGCAAGGTCATGAGCATTGCTTCCAAGCTGTTTGACCAAGTGCTGGCCCTGGGCCAATAAACTGAAGGAAAGCCATCATGCGTATCACCACCGGCATGATCTTCGACAAGGGCGTGCAGCAGATGCAGCGCCAGAACAGCCAGCTGCTCGATACCCAGCAGCAGGTTGCCACCGGCCGGCGCATCCTCAGCCCGTCGGATGACCCCGTGGCCTCCGCCCGGGCCCTCGAGGTGTCCCAGTCCCAGAGCGTCAACAAGCTTTACGCCAGCAACCAGGGCTACGCCAACGACGCCCTGCGCCTGGTGGACAGCAAGCTCGGCGCGGCAAACGATCTGGTCACCTACGTCCGGACCCGCGCCGTGGAGTCGGGCAACGGCACCTATACCGCCTCGGATCAGGCGAGCATCGCCGACGATCTGGCGCAGCAGTTTGACGCCTTGCAGTCCATTGCCAACAGCAAGGACTCCACGGGGGATTATGTCTTTGCCGGCTATCGCAGCAATGCCCAGCCCTTCGTCGGCAACCTCGCCAGCGGCGTCTCCTACCAGGGTGACCAGGGCACGCGCACCCTGCAGATCTCCGAAACCCGGAACATGCCGGTGACCAGTTCGGGGGACGAGATCTTCAACAGCATCCGGGCGCCGGTCGGTTCGGCCTTTGCCCTGTCGGGCGCCACCAATACCGGCTCCGCCCTGGTGTCGGGAACCAGCCTCGGCGGCTACAACGGCCACGCCTATGCGATCAGCGTCGCGGCCGGCCCCACCTACCAGGTCTTTGATTCCACGGCCGACCCCACCCACAGCACGCCCATCACGCCGACGGTGACCACCAGCGGCAGCAACACCACCCTCAGCTTCGGCGGCGTCAGCATGACCCTCTCCGGCACGCCTGCGGCGGGGGACAGCTATTCCCTCAGCTCCGTGGCGAGCAGCTTCGATGTGCTCGGCAACTTTGTCACCGCCCTCAACTCGGGCAATGCCGCAGCGACGCGCTTCAATGCCACCCAGACCATCGCCGGCATGGACGCCAGCCAGGACAGCATCAATGAAGTGCGTTCAGGCGTGGGCGCGCGCATGGTCGAGGTGGAGGCCCAGCAGAACATCAATGGCGACCTGGACCTGCAGTATTCCGAGACCCTGTCCCGTCTGCAGGATGCGGATTACGCCGAGTCGGTGAGCAATCTCAGCAAGCAGCAGATCCTTCTCCAGGCCGCCCAGCAGAGCTTCATGCGGGTCAGCAACCTGTCGCTGTTCAATTACCTGAACTGATCCCGATGCTCCTTCCGTTCTTCCCGCGGTCGCTGGCGGCCCTGGCCGCCACGCTGCTGGCAGGCTGCAGCACCATCGGTGAGCCGCCCCACGACTGGCTGTTGCTGCCCACGGCGGCGGTTGCGGCAGTGAGCAACGGCTATGTCACCATCCCGGGGCTGGCGGCCGGTGTCGCGGTGTATGCGGTGCTCGATCCCCTCGCGCCGAACTGGAGCCTCCAGGAAGCACGCCTCGGAGAGGAGCGCTACCGCCTGGTCTTGCGCATGAAGGCGGTGCATTCGGGAGGGGCCGGAGAGGCCCACCAGATCTTCATCCGCCGGGCCGAGCAGCTTGCCGGGCAGCCCGGCTTCGCGGCCTACGAGGTGACCCGCTGGCAGGAGGGCATCGAGAGCAACCGTCCCTTCGCCCAGCGGGTGGCCTACGGGGACATCCGCCTGGTGCGCAGCCTGCCTCCGCTCGCCGCAAAGCAACCCTGATTTCGTATCCGTCCGTGATATCTCCTGCCTGCAAGTGTTTCTGAACCTTGCCGTGTCCGGCCGACTTTCGTAAGGTGTCCGCCTGGACAGCAGGATTTTGAGCACATGGACCGCATGACCGAACGTCGCAAGGAACGCCGCATTCCCCTTGGCTGCAAGGTGGGCATCAAGCTCGCCGGCGGGGCCGCACCCATTGTCGGGGACTGTGTCGAGCTCGGAGTGGGTGGCATGACCATCCATTCCCGCCATGTTCCCCGCATGGATGAGGTGTTCGAGGTCGCGGTGCTGCCCCCCGAGAACGGGGGGCCCTTCATGCCGCTGCACGCCCGGGTGAGGGTGCGCCGCTGCCACGGCCTGGAACAGGCCGGCATCTACGAGATGGGCGTCGAGATTCTCGAAGTCATCCGCTGACGCCGGCCCGGGCGCTCAGGCGTCGCCGGCCAGGGCGTACAGCCGGGGAGGCTGGTCGCTGCGGGTGAAGGCCGCCGCCAGTTGCAGGCGGACATGGGTGCTCGAGGTGTAGCGGGTCACCGCGTTGTAGTGGCGTTCCACCAGTCCCTTGACCATCGCCGCATAGGCGTCTTCCATCTCGGGGGCGATCCGGAAGCGGTCATAGTTGATGATCGCATCGACCTTGTGGCCCAGTGGCGCCAGGCGCTCCTCCACGGCCTGCTGGATGCCGTCCACGTCCGCCTGATCGCGCACCTCCAGCCCCTCGAAGTTCACGAAGAACAGCTTGCCGGACGGGTCGAAGGAGAAGCGTGAGGCCATCGGCAGGGCCAGCAGATCCTGGCGCAGATGCATCGGCTCATCGGTGAAGATGCGCGGGTCCATCAACCGTGGCGGCTGCGGCATGTGGGGGCGGAAGGCCATGCGGGCGAGGATGTCGCGCTCGATGTCGATGCCCGGCGCCACCTCGATCAACTCCAGCCCGTCCGGCCCCAGGCGGAACACGCAACGTTCGGTGATGTAGAGCACCGGCGTGCCCCGGCGGTTGGCCTGGGGGCCGCTGAAGGTGCGATGTTCCACCTCGTTCACGAACTTGGACGACTGGCCGTCGCTGACGATGGCCAGCTTGCCGGCCTCGACGGCGATCTCCAGGTTGCCGGCGGTGAAGGTGCCGACGAACACCACCTTCTTGGCGTTCTGGCTGATGTTGATGAAGCCGCCTGCACCGGCCAGGCGGGGGCCGAAGCGGGAGACGTTGAGATTGCCCTGGCGGTCTGCCTGGGCCAGGCCGAGGAAGGCCATGTCGAGGCCGCCGCCATCGTAGAAGTCGAACTGGCTGGGCTGGTCGATGATGGCCTGGGTGTTCACCGCCGCGCCGAAGTTCAGCCCGCCGGCCGGCACGCCGCCGATCACGCCGGGCTCGGCGGTCATGGTGATCAGGTCGATGACCTTCTCCTCCGCGGCCACCGCGGCGATGCCCTCGGGCATGCCGATCCCCAGGTTCACCACCGCGTTGGCACGCAGTTCCAGGGCCGCCCGGCGGGCGATGATCTTGCGCTCGCTCATGCCCATCGGGGCGATCGCCGACATGGGCACCCGCAGCTCGCCGGAGAAGGCCGGGCTGTAGGTCTCGATGAAGGTCTGCATGTGGTATTCGGGCTTCTCGGCCACCACCACGCAATTCACGAAGACCCCGGGGACCTTGACCTGGCGGGGGTTGAGGCTGCCCCGCTCGGCGATCCGCTCCACCTGGGCGATGACGATCCCGCCGCTGTTGTGGGCGGCCATGGCGATGGCCTGGGCCTCCAGGGTCAGGGCCTCCTTCTCCATCGTGATGTTGCCGTCCGCATCGGCGGTGGTGCCGCGGATGATGCCGACGTGGATGGGGAAGGCCTTGTAGAAGAGGTATTCCTCGCCGTCGATCTCGATGATCCGGACGATGTCGGTGGTGGTGCGGGCGTTGAGCTTGCCGCCGCCGAAGCGCGGGTCGACAAAGGTGCCGAGGCCGACCCGGGTGAGGGTTCCGGGCTTGCCCGCGGCGATGTCCCGGAACAGGTGGGAGATCACACCCTGGGGCAGGTTCCAGGCCTCGATGCGGTCGGCCACCGCGAGTTGCTGCAGGCGCGGCACCAGGCCCCAGTGGCCGCCGATGACACGGGCCACCAGGCCGTCGTGGCCCAGGTGGTTGAGTCCGCGCTCCTTGCCGTCACCCTGGCCGCCGGCATAGACCAGGGTCAGGTTGCCCGGGCCGTCCGCCGCGGGGGCTTCGGTGGCCTGGTTTTCCAGGTAGAGGGCCTCCAGGGCTACCGCGATGTTCTCGGGAAAGCCGATGCCGACGAAGCCACCGGTGGCCACCGTGCTGCCGGGGCGGATCAGCTTTACGGCCTCCCGGGCCGAGACGATCTTGCCGTTGTCGGCGCCGGGCAGGGCGCCGGCGAAGGCGGAGGGAATGCTGGTCATGCTCGCTCCTTGTGCCAGGGTGTCCGCCGGTCTCAGACGAGGCCGGTGAGGTAGAAGGTGGCGATCACGAAGAAGACCGCGCTGGTCTTGATCATGGTGATCGCGAAGATGTCCTTGTAGGCGACCTTGTGGGTCAGGCCGGTGACCGCCAGCAGGGTGATCACGGCGCCGTTGTGGGGCAGGGTGTCCATGCCACCGGAGGCCATGGAGGCGATCCGGTGCAGCACTTCGAGGGGGATGCCCGCGGCGTTGGCGGCGGTGATGAAGGTCTCGGACATGGCCGCCAGGGCGATGCCCATGCCGCCGGAGGCGGAGCCGGTGATACCAGCCAGGGTGGTGACGGTGATGGCCTCATTGACCAGCGGGTTGGGGATCACCTTGAGGGCGTCGGCCACCACCAGGAAGCCGGGCAGGGCGGCGATCACGGCACCGAAGCCGTATTCGGAGGCGGTGTTCATGGAGGCCAGCAGGGCGCCGCCGACGGCAGCCTTGGTGCCTTCCGCAAAGCGCGCGGCGACGGTCCGCCAGGCGAAGGCCATGACGGTCAGGATGCCCACCAGCAGGGCGCCTTCAACGGCCCAGATGGCCGCGATCTTGGACACGTCCTGGACCACCGGGGCGGCCTTGCCGATCACCGCCGGCACGAAGGAGTGGCTCTTGCCGTAGATCTGCGGGATGAGGTCGGTGAACAGCTTGTTGGTGACGCCTACCAGCACCAGGGGCAGCACGGCCAGGATCGGGTTGGCCAGCTTCTCCTTGTCGTCGAAGGGCTCGGGTTCGTTCACCAGCTCGGTGCCATAACCCTCGCCCGCGGCGGCGGCACTGCGCCGGCGCCATTCCAGATAGGCCATGCCGGCCAGGAAGATGAAGATCGAGCCCAGCACGCCCAGGGTGGGGGCGGCGTAGATGTTGGTCTTGAAGAAGGTGGTGGGGATCACGTTCTGGATCTGCGGGGTGCCCGGCAGGGAGTCCATGGTGAACGAGAAGGCGCCAAGGGCGATGGTGCCGGGGATCAGGCGCTTGGGGATGCCACCCTGGCGGAACATCTCGGCGGCGAAGGGGTACACCGCGAAGACCACCACGAACAGGGACACGCCACCGTAGGTGAGCAGGGCGCACACCAGCACGATGGAGAGCATGGCCCGCTCGGCGCCGACCAGCTTGATCACCGAGGATACGATGGCCTTGGAGAAGCCGGACAGCTCGATGACCTTGCCGAAGATGGCGCCGAGCAGGAAGACCGGGAAGTAGTTCTTCACGAAGCCGACCATCTTGTCCATGAAGAGGCCGGTGAACATGGGGGCGACCAGGGTGGGGTCGGTGAGCAGCACGGCGCCGAGGGCGGCGACGGGGGCGAACAGGATGACGCTGTAGCCTCTGTATGCGATGAACATCAGGAAGCATAGCGAGGCGAGTACGATCAGGAACGACATGGTTTTATCTCCTCCGGTGAATGTTTGCGGAGACTCCAGTGCAGTTTCTGTGCCAAAGATTTTCTTATTGATTCATAAGGGATTTCGCTGTTCTGTCGGCCAGGCGCTGCTCAGTCCGCCTGACAGGGTGTCCGGATGGGCGGACAGGTATTGCTTACAGGTCGCCGGCGATGCCGAGGGCGCTGATCTTCTCGTAGAGCGACGCCCGGGAGATGCCGAGGTTACGCGCCGCCTGGGCCTTGTTGCCGGCCGCCGCGGCGATGGCGGCGACAATGGCCTCCCGTTCGGCCTCCTGCTGGACTTCATCGAGGGTCCGTGGGCGGCTGGCCGGCGGGCTCGCGGGGCGGGCTTCCAGCCCGGGCAGGATGCGCTCGAAGTCCTCCCGTTCGAGGCTGTCCGCGTCGGACATCAGCAGGCCCCGCTCGAGTACGTTGGCCAGTTCGCGCACATTGCCCGGCCAGTTGTGGCGGGCCAGGTAGGCGAGGGCCCGGGGGGTGAGGCTGCGGGGCGGCTCTCCCAGGCGCCGGGCCACGGTGTCGGCGAGGGATTCCGCGATGATGGGCAGGTCTTCCAGGCGCTCCCGCAGGGGCGGCACCTGCAGGGTCATGACATTGAGGCGATAGAACAGGTCCGCCCGGAAGCGCCCCTCGTCCACCTCCTGCTGCAGTTTTCGGCTGGTGGCGGCGATGATGCGCACGTCCACCTGGATAAGGCGGTTCGAGCCCACCGGCTCGATTTCCTTTTCCTGCAGGGCGCGCAGCAGCTTGGCCTGCAGCGACGGTGACATGTCGCCGATCTCGTCGAGGAAGAGGGTGCCACCCTGGGCCAGTTCGAACTTGCCGCTGCGCCCCTTGCGGTCGGCGCCCGTGTAGGCGCCCGGTGCGACGCCGAAGAACTCGGATTCCAGCAGGGTCTCCGGGATGGCGGCGATATTGACTGCGACGAAGGGGGCGGTGGCCCGTGGGCTGGCCGAGTGGATCGCCTGGGCCAGCAGTTCCTTGCCGGTGCCGGTCTCGCCGATGATGAGGACCGGCGAGCTGGCGCGGGCGGCACGGCGGGCCTGGTCCTTGACGCTGAGGCAGGCCGGGCTGGCTCCGACGAAGCTGGCGAAGGTGTATTTGGTGCGTCGCGCCTCGTCGAGCTTGCGGCGGGTGTCGGCCAGCTCATGGCGCAGGTTCTGGAAGCGGGACACGATGGGGGCCAGCTGGCGCGGGTCATCGAACACCACCACCCCGAAGCCGCCGATGATCTCGCCGGCTTCGTCGCGCACCGGCAGCCGCATCACCACGAAGGAGTCGGTGCCGAAGTCCATGATGTCGAGCATGATCGGCTGCCCGGTGGTCACCACGCTGCGCATCTGGCTGTTGGGGATGACCTCTTCCACCGGCAGGCCGATCACCGCGGCCGGGTCGGGAATGTTCAGGTGGTGGGGGTACTGCTCGTTCATCCATACGATGCGGGCTTCCCGGTCCACGATGAGCAGCCCTTCGGAAAGCTCCGAGAAGGCGCCCAGCAGGGTGTCCATGACCCGCTGGCGGATGCGTTCGGCTTCGGCGGCAAAATTGGGTGTCGGCATGCTGTCCTGCCTCTTCTGGTTATGGTGATGCGTCCGGGGCGCGGGGGCGAGCTTTCGCACCAGCCGTCGAGCATAGCGCAGTGCGGCGCCGGCCGACGTGAGTGCTTACCGCAATGCCTCTTTCAGGGTCGGGTCCGCCCGGAGGGAGGAGCGTGGGAGGCTGCCAGCATCTCGTCGAGAAAGGCACGGGCCGGTACCGGCAGGATCTTGTTGCGCAGATGCACGAGATTCCAGGGGCGGTGCAGGGGAAAGCCCTCCACATCGAGGATCACCAGCCCCTCGACTTCAAGCCGGTCGCCCAGGGCGTGGCGGGAGATCACGGCCAGGCCCATGCCGGTGCCGGCCAGTTCCAGCAGGGCCTCGTTGCTGCCCAGGGCCAGGCGCACGCGCAGTGCCACGCCGGCCTGCCGGGCGAAGTCGTCGATGGCCCGCCGGGAGCCAGAGCCCGGCTCGCGCAGCAGGAAGGGCTCGCCCGCCAGTTCGGCGAGGCTCACCCGGCGCTCCGCCGCCCAGTGCCCCCGGGGCGCGAGGAGCACCAGCTCGTTGTCGAGAAACGGGTGGACCACGATGTCCAGGTCCTCAGGCGGGTAGGACATCACGTACAGGTCGTCCTCGTTATGGCGCAGGCGCTCCACCACCCGATCCCGGTTGGCGATCTCCAGTTCGATGGAGATATCCGGGTAGCGCTTGCAGAAGGCCCCTAGCATGCGCGGCAGGAAGTACTTGGCGGTAGTCACCAGGGCCACCCGCAGGGTGCCCCGCTTGAGGCCCCGCAGCGCATCGATGGCCGACTCGAAGCCGTTCCAGACGTCATCCAGGCTGCGGGTGGTGGCGAGCAGCTCCTCCCCCGCCGCGGTCAGGCGCGGGATGCGTCCCGCCTGGTCGAAGAGGGGCATGCCGACGGTTTCGCTGAGCTGGCGGATCTGGATGGAGACGGCCGGCTGGGTCAGGTGCAGGGCTTCCGCCGCGCGGCTGAAGCTGCCCAGCCGGGCAACGGTGGCGAAGGTCTCGAGCTGGCGGAGGGTGATGCGGCGGCGGGACATGTATAAGTTTTGATTAATGAAAATCTTGATATTTGTTAATTGGATTTTATGTCACGGCGGCTTCATCCTGCCAGCCATCGCCCGCTGGAGCGGGTCATCAGGAGAGCCCCAATGTATCAGCCCGCTGTTGCCCCACGCCTGTCCGCGTGGCCGGTGGAAGGGAAGGAGTGAGCCGTCATGTCCTTCGAACCCGTCATCCTGTTCTTCATGCTCGGTTTGCTGGCCGGTGTCGTGCGCTCGGATCTGAAGATCCCGGGAGTGGTCTATGAAGCGTTGAGCATCTTCCTGTTGCTGGCCATCGGCATGAAGGGCGGCGTGGAACTGGCCCGCCATTCTTTACTGGATCTGGCCCTGCCGGCGGCTGTGGTGGTGGGGACGGCGCTGCTGATCCCCCTCGCGGCCTTCCAGGTGCTGCGCGTCGCAGGGCGCCTGCCGCGGCCGGATGCCGCCTCCATCGCCGCCCATTATGGATCGGTGAGTGTCGTCACCTTCGCCGTGGCGAGCAGCTATCTGGCCAGCCGGGCCTTGCCCGCCGATGGCTACATGACGGTCTTCCTGGCCCTGCTCGAACTGCCGGCCCTGCTGGTGGGGGTCTTCCTGGCCCGCCGGGGGCAGGGGGATGTACGCTGGAAGGCCCTCCTGCACGAGGTGCTGGCCGGCAAGAGCATCGTCCTGCTGGCCGGTGGCCTGCTGATCGGCTGGCTGGCCGGGCCCCAGGGCATCCAGCCCCTCGACCGGGTGTTCTTTGACCTGTTCAAGGGCATGCTGGCCTTCTTCCTGCTGGAGATGGGGCTCGTGGCGGCAGGGCGCTTGGCGGATCTGCGCCGGGCCGGTCCGTTCCTCGTGGTCTTCGCGATCGGCATGCCCATCTGCGCCGGCCTGCTGGGCTTGCTCACCGCCAGGCTGCTGGACTTCTCCGTCGGCAACAGCGTCCTGCTGGCCACCCTGTATGCCAGCGCGTCCTACATCGCCGCCCCGGCGGCGATGCGCATCGCCGTGCCGGAGGCGAACCCCGCCCTGTCCATCGGGGCATCCCTCGGTGTGACCTTCCCCTTCAACCTGCTGGCCGGCATCCCCCTCTATCACTGGCTGGCCACCCAGCTCAAAGGAGCCTTCGCATGAGCCCCGCCGTCGCCCTCCGGAAACTCGTCACCATCATCTGCGAGGCCGAGCTGGAAAGCCTCCTGCTACCCGAGCTGGCCCGGCTCGGCGCCCGTGGCTACACCATCACCGAGGCGCGCGGCCAGGGCGCCCGGGGGGTCAGGGATGGAGCCTGGCGCGCGTCTTCGAACATCCGCATCGAGGTCCTGTGCGACGAGCAGCTGGCCGGCAATCTGGTGGACATGCTCCAGGCGCGCTACTACGCCGACTATGGCATGGTGGCGTTCGTCATCGATGCGGCGGTGTTGCGGCCGGCCAAGTTCTAGTCGGCGGACGGTGCGGAGCCGTCCAGCAGACGGCTCAGGGCGGCCGGGTCCAGCAGGCGGGTGGCGCCCCGCCGGGTGTGGATCAGGCCTGCATCCACCCATTCGCCGAGCAGCCTGGCCACCACTTCCCGGGTAGTGCCCAGATGGAAGCCCATCTGCTGCTGGGTCATGCGCAGTTCCCCGCTGGATGCGGCGTGGGTCAGCAGCAGGTTGGCGAGACGTTGCCGGAGGGTGTAGGCATGCACCTCTTCGAGCTGCCCCATGAGGTGGAAGACCAGGGAGGACAGGGTCCGGACCGTGAAGTCTCGGATCAGTGGCTGCTCCGCGAACAACTGGCGGTAGGTGGCGGCCGGCAGGACCGCCAGGGTGGTGGGCTCGACGGCCTGGACCCAGGCCGGGTAGAGCAGATCGTTGAACAGGCTGTTGAGGGCGAAGACACAGGTCTCCCCCGGCGCGATGGTGTAGAGGGTGGCTTCGGTGCCATTGGGCGCCAGGGCATACACCCGCAGGTGCCCCTCCAGCACGAAGTAAGCCCCGGAGGCCTTCTGCCCCTTGTGGAGGAGGGGCGTGGTGGAGGGGACGTGGCGGCTCGTTGCGCCCCGCTCGAGGAGGCGCCGGCCCTCGGGGGGCAGATCGCGGAAGGGGCTGAAGTCGGCGAGGTCGGGCATGGGCGGCTTTGTCATGGGAGGCCATCCGCATGGCCGCGGCGCAGGCTGTCGCTGCTCAGGGCATGCAGAAAGGCCACGATGTCGGCCACATCCTGCCTGCTCAGGGGGCTGCGGTCCACCCGGCCGAGGGTTCCGTCGCTGGTCCGCCAGGTGTTCAGGCGGCCACTGCGGGCGAGCTGGGACTCCGCCATGATGCGCACCACTTCGTCCAGGCGCTTGACTGCACCATTGTGCAGCCAGGGGCCGGTGAGGGCTACGTTGCGCAGGGAGGGGATGCGCCAGGCCATGGCTCTGCCGTCTACCCGCAGGGAGGGGTGGCGGGCCTCCGCGGGGCCTGGATTGGCGGGAAACAGGCGCAAGGGGTGGCGCCCATCCGGCAGGCTGGCGTCGCTGAAGTTGGGCCCCCGATGGCACAGCACGCAGCCCACCGCCTCGAAAAGCGCCATGCCCCGCCGCTGGGGGGCATCGAGGGCATTCATATCGCCCCGCACGAAGCGGTCGTAGGGGCTGTCGGAGGTGATCAGGGTGCGCTCGTAGGCGGCGATGGCCCGGGTGATGCCGGCAAAGCTGACCGGAGCCCCCCCTCCGTAGGCAGCCCGGAAGGCAGCGGCGTAGCCGGGAGCCGACCGGATCCGCCGCTCTGCCTCGGCGGCCGACGGCAACCCCATCTCGATGGGGTTGAGGATGGGGCCGGCGGCCTGGGCCTCGAGGGATGGGGCGCGGCCGTCCCAGAACAGTACCCGCTGAAAGGCGGTGTTCCAGACCGTCGGGGTGTTGCGCGGCCCCACGGCGCCGCCGATCCCTCGGGCTGTGGCGCGCCCGTCCGCGCCAGCCTTGCCGTACAGGTCGTGGCAGCTGCGGCAGGACAGGCTGCCGTCAGCGGACAGGCGCGGCTCCTCGAAGAGGCGCCGGCCCAGGGCGATCAGGGCCGGGCTGCCGGGCGGGCCGGGGGGGCGCTCCGGCAAGGCCTCCCAGACGTAGCGTCCGTCGGGCGGGGGGGAGATGGCCGGCTCGGCGGCCAGCACCGGTTGGACGCCGATGAAGGCCGCCATCAGACGAAGGCTGCGCCAGTAGCCCATGATCCGCTCCAGGGGTGACGATGGCCATGAGCTTAGTCATTGGAGCCGGGCGCCTCTGTAGCAAATGTTACGTAGTCGGCATAGGCCGGCTTGTGTAGCCGATGTTACGGAAGCCCTGCCACCCGGGGAGGAGGATGGCGGCACCGGTCGGGCAGGAGCCCGGCCGGCCTGTCCTGATTATCGAGGAGTCGAATCATGAAGTGCTTGAAGACCCTGTTGCTGGCTGTCCCCCTCTCCCTGTCCGCCATCTCCGCCATCTCCGCCAGCGCCGGCGGGCCCGCCCTGCCGGTGTTCGAACCCGCGCGCACCGCGCTGGTGGTCACCGATCCCCAGAATGACTTTCTGAGCGAGAAGGGCAAGCTGCATGGCCTGCTCGCGGAGAATCTCAAGGAACTGGGCACGCTCGAGAATCTTGAGCAGCTGATGCGGGCTGCCCGTTCGGCGGGCATCCCGCTGGTGGTGGACCCGCTGGTCTTCGTGCCCGCGGATGGGGCCCGGACCCATGCCGGCACGCTGCAGCGCCAGTTGCTGGACATGGGGGCCCTGCAGGGCTGGGGGGCCGAATTCCATGAGCGCTACCTGCCCTACATCCGCGGTGACGGTGCGCGGGTGGTGGCACCCCACAAGCTGTATGGGCCCGAGAGCAATGACCTGATCTACCAGCTGCGCAGCCACGGCATCGATACGGTAGTCCTCGCCGGGCTGGTGGCCAATCTGTGCGTGGACTCCCACATGCGGGCGCTGATGGAGAACGGCTTTCGGGTGTATGTGGTGAAGGATGCGGTGGCCGCTACCGGGCGGGACGCCTACCAGGCGGCGCTGGTCAATTTCGGCATGATCGCCAACGGGGTGCTGAGCACCCGGGAGGCGGTGGCTGCGATGGCACGCTGACGGCGTTGCCTGGGCTGCCCTCAGCGAGGGGCGCCCAGGCCGATCTCCCGGGCCGTGGCAGGCCCGATCCGCGTGTCGGCCAGGCTGTCCGGGATCAGGGCCTGGTTCTCGCTCACGGGGACGCGCCCGGCCATGATCTCGGCGAGGTGCTGCGGGTGGCGGGGCTGGTGCTCCGGCTCGGCATAGCCGTCCGGAAAAATCGGCTGGTTGGTGGCGCGGTCGTACTTGTCCGAGGCGCCGAGGGTGTGGAGCAGTTCGTGGGCGACGATCACCAGATTGCGCTGGTGCTCGCTACGGCTGGCAAACACCTTGATGATGCCGATCTTGCCCTTTTCCAGGCCGACGGAATGTTCGAGCACCGGGCTGAGGGCGGGGTCGTGGTACAGCACGAACAGGCGGATCTGTGGTCGTGGGCCGGGGGCGCCGTCATGGCGCCAGGCCCACAGGCGCAGCTGCAGGCTCCACCAGGCCACCGACAGACTGTTGCCGCCTTGCGGGTAGGGCGGTGGCAGGGCTTCGACCGGCGGCGCCAGATTGAGGGCCACGGGGCGCAGAACCGGGTTGCCGTGGCGCAGCACTTCTTCCTGCAGCCATTCGCCGACCGCGGCGAAGTCGTCCGGGCGCAGCTGCGCAACGATCTGACGGCTGGCCGCAGAGGCGTCGGCGGCGATCGGGTAGATCGTCACGTGGATCGAGTCCTTCCAGTCGGTGGCCTGGGCATGGCTCCGCCAGGCGCCGACGGCCACCGTGGCAAGGATGAACAGCAGGACGGCGATGCGCAGGGTGCGGAACATGGTGCGGGAGGAGGATGACGGAGATGGGCCAGAGATGAAAAACCCGGCACGAGGCCGGGCTTTTCACGGAGCGCTGCGGGTTCAGGCCACGGCGACCGGGATCTTGCCGATGCGGGCCTGCCATTCCTTCGGGCCGGTGTTGTGCACGCTGGTGCCGGAGGAATCCACTGCCACGGTGACGGGCATGTTGACCACGTCGAACTCGTAGATGGCCTCCATGCCCAGGTCGGCGAAGCCGACGACCTTGGCCGACTTGATGGCCTTGGCCACCAGGTAGGCGGCACCGCCGACGGCCATCAGGTAGGCGGACTGGTTGTCCTTGATCGCCTCGATGGCGGTGGGGCCGCGCTCGGACTTGCCGACCATGGAGATCAGGCCGGTCTGCTCGAGCATCATGCGGGTGAACTTGTCCATGCGGGTGGCGGTGGTGGGGCCGGCGGGGCCGACCACTTCATCACGCACCGGGTCCACCGGGCCGACGTAGTAGATCACCCGGTTGGTGAAGTCCACGGGCAGCTTCTCGCCCTTGGCCAGCATGTCGGCGATGCGCTTGTGGGCGGCGTCGCGGCCGGTGAGCATCTTGCCGTTGAGGAGCAGCTTCTGGCCCGGCTTCCAGGCGGCGACCTGTTCCTTGGTCAGGGTGTTGAGGTCCACCTGGGTGGCGGCCTTGAGGTCCGGCGTCCAGGTGACGGCGGGCCAGTCTTCCAGCTTGGGCGGCTCGATCTTGGCGGGACCGGAGCCGTCGAGGTGGAAGTGGCAGTGACGGGTGGCGGCGCAGTTGGGCACCAGGGCCACCGGCAGGTTGGCGGCGTGGCAGGGGTAGTCCAGCACCTTCACGTCGAGCACGGTGGTCAGGCCGCCGAGGCCCTGGGCGCCGACGCCGAGGGCGTTGATCTTCTCCATCAGCTCGAGGCGCAGCTCTTCCGGACGGGTCAGCTTGGCACCGCTGGCGGCCTTGGCCTTCAGCTCGTGGATGTCCACCGGGGCCATGATGGATTCCTTGGCCAGCAGCATGGCCTTCTCGGGCGTGCCGCCGATGCCGATGCCGATGATGCCCGGCGGACACCATCCGGCGCCCATCTCGGGGATCTTCTTGAGGACCCAGTCCACCAGGTCGTCGGAGGGGTTGAGCATGGCGAACTTGGACTTGGCTTCCGAGCCGCCGCCCTTGGCCGCGCAGATCACTTCCACATGATGGCCGGGGACGAGCTCGAAGTGGACCACCGCGGGGGTGTTGTCCTTGGTGTTCTTGCGGGTGCCGGCCGGGTCGGCCAGCACCGAGGCGCGCAGCGGGTTGTCCGGGTTGGCGTAGGCACGGCGGACGCCTTCGTCGATCATCTGCTGGACGCTCATGGTGGCGTCCGGCCAGGTGACCTGCATGCCGACCTTGATGAAGACCATGCCGATGCCGGTGTCCTGGCAGATCGGGCGGTGGCCTTCGGCGGCCATGCGGGAGTTGGTCAGGATCTGGGCGATGGCGTCCTTGGCCGCGGGCGATTCCTCGCGCTCGTAGGCTTCGCCGAGGGCCTTGATGTAGTCCAGCGGGTGGTAGTAGCTGATGTACTGGAAGGCGTCCGCGACGGACTGGATCAGGTCTTCCTGTTTGATGGCGGTCATGGGTGAAGCTCCCTCTCTTAGTGTTTTGACAGCAAAACGGTCTGGTTCATCATCTTGTCCACCAGGGCCATGGCGAGGGCGGACAGCAGGAACACGACATGGATGATCACCTGCCACATGATCGTGTGCTCGGCCAGGTTGGCGGCGTTGATGAAGGTTTTCAGCAGGTGGATCGAGGAGATGCCGATGATGGCGGTGGACAGCTTGATCTTGAGCACGCCGGCGTTGACGTGGGACAGCCACTCCGGCTGGTCCGGGTGGTCCTCCAGGTCGAGGCGCGACACAAAGGTCTCGTAGCCGCCGATGATGACCATGATCAGCAGGTTGGCGATCATCACCACGTCGATCAGGCCGAGGACCACCAGCATGGTCTCGGTTTCGCTGATGTGGCCACCGGACTCGAAGACCGAGCTGACCAGGTGGAACAGCTCGGCCATGAACAGGTAGACGTAGATGCCCTGGGCCACGATCAGGCCCAGGTAAAGCGGCGCCTGCAGCCAGCGGCTCCAGAAGATGAAACGTTCGAGTTGTTGCGGACCTTTGCTCATGATCGGGTGATGCAGTTGGGGGAGCCCGGATTTTATCATCGGCGAACGGCCCTCCAAGACGGTAAAATGGAGAACTTTGCTTTTCTGCCTCAAGGCCTTTACGCATGAATCTCCAGCCCATCACCGCCCTGTCGCCCCTCGACGGCCGTTACGAGTCCAAGGTTTCCGCCCTGCGCGAGCATTTTTCCGAGTTCGGCCTGATCCGTAACCGGGTCAAGGTGGAAATCGAGTGGCTGAAGGCCCTCGCCGCCGCGCCCGAACTGGCCGAAATCGCTCCCTTCTCGGAGGCCACCGTGGCCGAGCTGGATGCCGTCATCGCCAACTTCTCGGTGGCCGACGGCGAGGCCGTGAAGGCCATCGAGGCCACCACCAACCACGACGTGAAGGCCATGGAGTACTGGCTCAAGGAGCGCCTGGGCCACAACGCCGAAGTCACCCGCGTCACCGAGTTCATCCACTTCGGCTGTACTTCCGAGGACATCAACAACGTGTCCCACGCGCTGATGCTGCGCGACGGCCGTGACGGCGTGCTGCTGCCGTCCCTGGACAAGATCATCGCCCGCCTGGTCGAGCTGGCCCACAACCTGGCCGACCTGCCGATGCTCTCCCGCACCCACGGCCAGCCCGCCAGCCCGACCACCCTGGGCAAGGAGATGGCCAACGTGGTGTATCGCCTGCGCCGCGTCCGCAAGTCCATCGCCGGCGTCGAGCTGACCGCCAAGTTCAACGGTGCGGTGGGCAACTACAACGCCCACCTGTCCGCCTACCCCGACTTCGACTGGGAAGGTTTCAACGGCCGCTTCATCGAGTCCCTGGGCCTGGCCTTCAACCCCTACACCATCCAGATCGAACCCCACGACGCGATGGCCGAGCTCTACGACGCCACCGCACGGGCCAACACCATCGTCCTGGATCTGTGCCGCGACATCTGGATGTACATCTCCCTGGGCTACTTCAAGCAGAAGCTGAAGGCTGGCGAGATCGGCTCGTCCACCATGCCGCACAAGGTCAACCCGATCGACTTCGAGAACGCCGAAGGCAACCTGGGCCTGGCCAACGGCGTGCTGCGCCACCTGGCCGACAAGCTGCCGGTGTCGCGCATGCAGCGCGACCTGACCGACTCCACCGTGCTGCGCAACATGGGCGTGGCCTTCGGCTATGCCGTGCTGGCCTACGACTCCTGCCTGCGCGGACTGGGCAAGCTGGAAGCCGAACCGGCCCGCCTGGCGGCCGACCTGGACGCCTGCTGGGAAGTGCTGGCCGAGCCCATCCAGACCGTGATGCGCCGCTACGCCGTGCCCAACCCCTACGAGCAGCTCAAGGAGCTGACCCGCGGCAAGGGCATCACCAAGGAGGCGCTGCAGCAGTTCATCGCCACCCTGGCCATCCCCGAAGCCGAAAAGGCCCGCCTGCTCGAGATGACCCCGGCCAGCTACATCGGCAAGGCCGCCGAACTGGCGAAGCGCATCTAAGGCACAAGGGGCCTGCAGGGGCGGCCTCAGCCGCCCGCTGGCGCTTGATCGAGGTCCGAGGGCGGCTGAAGCCGCCCCTGCAGGTTTGACACGCCTCACCCTTTTCCCGATTTCCCCCGATCCCGGAGCATTCCCCATGGCATTCGCCGACAAGCTCAAGACCCTGCCGGGCGTGTCCCACCTGGCCGCCATCCAGCTCAGCAACGCCGCCGGCGAGGTGGTCGCCACGATTGAGAACAAGCCCGGCCAGGCCGGCTCCCTGGCGGTGTACAACCACTTGGCCCAGATCCATGGCGCCATCACCCCGGAAGCCGCAGCCCAAGGCATCGAGATCTACTCGGAGCACAGCGAGGATGCGCGCCTCAATCCGGGCAAACATCCCAACATCGACCGCCTGATCGGGCTGGTCGAGCGCGGCGAGACCCTGCGCGTCAAGCACGTCTTCGCTGCGTGAGACCGCCCCCGGCGTGACGCCTGCGCCTGCCGCGCCGCCCGGCCCCGGGGGCTATCCCTGGGCGGCGCAGCCTCTCTTCGCGCCGATCGCCGGCCTGCTGGCCCGCTTTCCCGATGGCCTGCCCGATGCTGCGCGGCTCACCGCCACGCTGCGCGAAGTGGCTCCCGATGCCGCCTGCGGGGCCGGGCTGCCCATCGGTTTCATCCTGCCGCCCGCCGGACTCCAGGCCTACGAGGTGCATATTCATGCCACCGGCGAGGTGCCCACTCGCGCGGATGATTGGCACGATTTCTTCAACGCGCTGGCCTGGTGCGTCTGGCCGCGGGCCAAGGCCGCCTGCAATGCACGCCATCTGGAGGTTCTGCGCGAGCGGGAAGCCGCCGGCCTGAGCGGGCGCGGGCCCCTGCGCGATGCCCTGACCCAGTTCGACGAATGTGGCGTGCTGGTGGTCAGCAGCGACCCGCAGATCCCGGAGCTGCTGGCGGCCCATGAGTGGCTGGAGGTGTTCTGGACGCGCCGGGCCCGGCTGATGGCGACGACCCGCTTCCTGGTTTTCGGGCACGCCAGCTGGGATCAGCTGCGCGCGCCCTTCATCGGCTTGTGCGCCAAGGCCTTGTACCGGGTGGTGCCGCCCGGGTGGTTCGCGCAGGCTGCTGCGCTGCGCCAGGCCGATGCGGATGCCTGGCTCGCCGCGCGTCTGGCCGATGGGCTGCATCCGCTCGGGCGGGAGAGCCTGTTCCCCCTGCCCCTGCTGGGCATCCCCGGGGTCACGCCGGACAACGAATGTGCGGCTTACTACACCGATACCCGCCAGTTCCGGCCACTGCGGCGCACCGGCGGGGGCTTGGGCTAGCCGGCCTCCGGGCTGTCCCCCGGCGGCAGGCCGCGCCCGCTCCGCAGCATTTCGCCGAACACGTCCGCCGGCACCGGTCTCGAGAAGTAATAGCCCTGGATCTCGTCGCACCCCTTCTGTCGCAGGTAGGCCAGCTGCGCCGGCGTCTCGACCCCTTCCGCCACGACCCGCAGGCCGAGCCGGTGGGCCAGGTCGATGATGGTGACGGCGATCAGGGCAGATTGACGTTCGGTGGCGAGGGTGCGTACGAAGGACTGGTCGATCTTGATGGTGTCGATGGGAAAGCGGCTGAGGTAGCCGAAGCTGGAGTAGCCGGTGCCGAAGTCGTCGAGGGACAGCTTGATCTCGAGGTGCTTGAGTTCGCGGAGGATCTCGATGGTCCGCTCGGGCTCTTCCATCAGCATGCTCTCGGTCAGCTCCAGCTCGACGCAGTGGGGCGGAACCTGGTGGCGTGCCAGCGCCTCGGCGATGCTGCCCTGCAGGTCGGAGGACTCGAACTGGCGGGCCGAGACATTCAGCGCGATCCGGCTGTCGGGCAGGCCAGCGCGGCGCCAGGCGGCGATCTGGCGGGAGGCCTCCTCGATCACCCAGGCGCCGATCGGCACGATCAGGCCGGTCGATTCGGCCAGCGGGATGAAGCGGGCCGGCGACTCCAGGCGGCCATCGGCGCGCTGCCAGCGGATCAGGGCCTCTGCGCCGCAGATCCGCCCACTGGCGAGGTCCACCTTGGGCTGGTAGTACAGGACGAACTCCTGGCGTTCCAGCGCCTTGCGCAGGGCCGCCCCCATCTCCAGGCGGGTCAGGGCGTCCGCGTTCATGCTCGCCGTGTAGAAGCAGAAGCGGTTGCGTCCCTGGGCCTTGGCCTGGTGGAGGGCGGCATCCGCGTCACGCAGGAGTTCATGGGCGGAATGGCCGTCATCCGGGTACAGGCTGATGCCGATGCTGGCGCTCAGGTAGAGCTCTGTGCCATCGGGCAGGCTGGCCGGTGCGGCGATCGAGGCAAGGATGGCCTGGGCGGCCTCGATGGCGGTCTCCGGGTGCTGGACCGACTCGAGTATGAGCAGGAATTCGTCTCCGCCGAGGCGGCCCAGGGAGTCCTCCTGGCGCACCCGCTGCCTGAGCCGGCGGCTCACTTCCAGCAGCAGCAGGTCGCCGGCCTGGTGGCCCAGGCTGTCGTTGATGGTCTGGAAGTGGTCCAGGTTGATGAACAGCAGGGCAAGCCGCTGGCCGGCCCGCCGGGCCCGGTCGAGGGCGTGTTCGAGGCGGGACTGGAGCAGCAGGCGGTTGGGCAGTTCGGTGAGCGGGTCGTAGTGGGCCAGGCGGGCGACCTGCTCCTCGCTGCGCCGCATCTGGCTGATGTCGGTCAGCAGGCCGACGTAGTGGGTGGCGCGCCGGTCTGCGTCGAGCACGCTGGAGACGGTGAGCCAGCAGGGGTAGGGCTCGCCGTCCTTGCGCCGGTTCCACAGCTCGCCCTGCCACTGGCCGCAGAGGGTGATGCTGTTCCACATGCACTGGAAGAACTCCCGGCCGTGATGGCTGGAGCGCAGCAGGCGGGGGTTGCTGCCCAGGGCTTCGGCTTCGCTGTAGCCGGTGATGTCGGTGAAGGCCCGGTTGACGGCGACCATGGTGTTGTCGGCATCGGTGATGATGACACCCTCCCGCGCGTTCTCGAACACGGTCGCCGACAGGCGCAGCCGTTCCTCGGCGGCGCGCCGCTCGGTGATGTCTTGCACGATGCCCACATAACGCTGCGCTTCCCCGTCCCGGGCCGGCAGGGGGTGGCCATGCTCGCGCAGCCAGCGGGCCGTCCCGTCCGGGCGCAGGATGCGGTACTCCAGTTCGAAATCCCGCCCGGCCAGGATGGCGCTGCGCTTCTCGCCATCGACGCGGCCGCGGTCGGCAGGAGCCAGGGCCTCGAGGTAGGACAGGGGGTTGCGGTAGAGCAAGGCCAGGGAGCTCTGCCAGAGCGATTCGTAAGCGGGGCTCACGTAGGCCACCCGTGCTGAGCTGACATCCACCAACCAGATGACCTCCGGGATGGTCGCGGCGATCAGCCGGAAGCGCTCCTCGCTTTCGCGCAGGGCGTGCTCGGCCTCCTTGCGCTGGCGGATGTCCTCCACCACCGAGATGAAGTAGTCCGGCGTGCCGTCGTCGTCACGGATCAGGGCCACCGTGAGGTGGATCCAGATCTCGTTGCCGGCCTTGCCGATGTAGCGCTTGTCGAGGGCATAGCTGTCGATGTCCCGGGCGAGCAGGCGCTGGACCTGCGCGACGTCGGAGTCCAGGTCGTCGGGGTGAGTGATGTCCTGGAAGGTGAGGCCGAGCAGCTCGTCATGGGTGTAGCCGACGATGTCGCAGAGCTTCTGGTTGACCCGCAGCCAGTGGCCGTCCGGTGAAACGTGGGCGAGGCCGACGGCGGCCTGCTCGAAGGTGGACCGGAAGCGCTCCTCGATGCTGCGAAGGCGTCGCCGGGTACGTGATCGCTCCTGCAGCAACCCCGCGATGCGGGCCCGCAGTTCGTCGATGGAGAAGGGCTTCTGGATGTAATCCTGCACCCGGTGCTGCAGCAGGGCGGTCCGCAAGGCGTCGTCGGCCTTGGCGGTCAGCATCACGATGGGCATGTCGTCCAGGTCGTGGTACTGGCGCAGGGCCTCGACCATCCGGTCACCGCTGAGCAGCGGCATCATGACGTCGGACAGTACCAGGGCCGGCCGCAGCTCGAGCGCCCGGCGCAGGCCGCTCTGGCCATCGAAGGCGGTGGCCACCCGGTAGCGCGGGGCCAGGGCGCTGGCGATGAAGGCGTTCATGTCCGGGTTGTCCTCGACGACGAGGATCAGCGGCGCCTGCTCATCGGGCCCGCCAGCCGGCGCCTGGGCGACCTCAGGCGTGTCGCTCGGGACCACCTCGACGGGCAGTGGCAGCGCGCTCCGGTTGTCGGTCGGGTGCACCAGGCTGCCCGCGGGCGCCTGGGTGGGCAGCCTGACAATGAAGTGGGCGCCGCCCAGGGAGGACGTGCCGACCGTGACCTCGCCGTGATGCAGGCGGACGAATTCGCGGACGATGGCCAGGCCGAGCCCGGTGCCGCTGGTGACCCGGCCGCTGGCGTCCTCCACCTGGCGGAAGCGTTCGAAGACGGCCTCGCGCAGATGTCCGGGGATGCCCGGGCCACTGTCCTCCACCTCGATCTGCAGGTCCGGGCCATCCAGGCTCAGGCGGATGCCGATGGCGCCGCCGTCTGGCACGAACTTGAAGGCGTTGGCGACCAGGTTGAGCAGGATACGCTCGCACTTCTCCGCATCGGCCTGGACATCCAGCCGGTCGGGGGCCGCCAGCAGGTAGGTGATCCGGCGATCATGGGCGACCGTGTCGAAATTCGAGGCGAGGACCCGCAGCCGCCACGCCAGATCGAAGTCGGTGTAGCGCAGGATCAGGCGGCCCGCGTCGAGGCGGGCGAGGTCGAGGAGATTGTCCACCTGCCGGTGCAGGAGGCGGGCGTTGCGCTGCATGACCTGCAGGGCCTTGCGCTCCTCCGCGTCGATCCGCGGGGAGGCGAGCAGCCTGTCGAGGGGGCCGAGGATGAGGGTCAGGGGCGTCCGCAGTTCGTGGCTGACATTGCCGAAGAAGCGGGTCTTCAGCTCGTCCAGCTCCCTGGCCTTGCGATACAGGCTGTCGAGTTCTTCGTTGGCCTGCTTGAGCCGGGCACTGGCGTCGGCGACTTCCCGGGCCCGCGCGAAGACTTCGGTCTCCATGCGCAGGGCTTTCTCGCGCAGGGCTTCGGTGAGGCGCTCCTCCTCGATGCCTTGTTGCTTGAGCCGGACGAAGTCGGTGACGTCCTCCACCCGGTGGATGATGTACGCAAGCTGGCCGTCCGGCGTGGTGACCGGGGTGTTGAGGGGGCTCCAGTAGCGGCTTTCAAAACCGCCGCCTTCCTCGGCGGGGCGCCGGATGTCGTACTTCTGGACCGGCATCGCGTCGGGCTGGCAGGTCTGCAGCACGCGCGTCAGGGAGGCGCGCAGGTTGCGCACGCCTTCACTGCCGGGGTCGTCCGGGTTGTCCGGGAAGACCTCGAAAAGAGGTTTGCCGACGATCTCGTCGCGGGAAGTCCGGGTGGCCCGGGCGTAGGCATCATTCACCGCGACGATGGTCAGCGCGGGGTTCAGGACCAGATACAGACCGGGGGCCGATTCAAACAGCAACTGGTAGGCTGGACCTGAGGGGACGCGCGGCGAAGCGGCGTCATCGGCCATCGTCATCGCAACTCCTGGGTTGGCTGGCTATGTCATCATCCTAGTGGCTGGGTGTTCTCATCTTTGGTGACAAAATGCCGGATATTGGCTCCCGATTACCCGATTTGGGTTTCCGGGTGCCCGTGCGGGGGCGGAAGCGGGCTTCCAGCTCCTCAATCCCGTGATGGACACGCCGATTTGAAGGAAAATACCGGGTCAGCCGGCTGATGCCTGCCGCGCCGGCCCCGAATTCATTCTTCAGGAAGTGACCATGCTGCAGAAATTCTCCGCCTTTGCCGGCGTTCCGGGCCCTGTCGTCGTCATCGTGATGGACGGCTACGGGGTGCCCAAGACCGACGTGGGCAGCGCCATTGCCGCTGCCCGCAAGCCGACCCTGGATCGGCTCCTCGCCGAATGTCCCAACATCACCCTGCGCGCCCACGGCACCGCGGTGGGCATGCCGTCCGACGAGGACATGGGCAACTCCGAGGTCGGGCACAACGCCATCGGCGCCGGCCAGGTGTATGCCCAGGGCGCCGCCCTGGTGGCCAATGCCATCGCCGACGGTGCCATCTGGCAGGGCCAGGCCTGGCGCGAGGTGGTGGCCGGCGCCAAGGCCGGCCGCGGGGTCATCCATTTCATCGGCCTGTTCTCCGACGGCAACGTGCACAGCCATATCGATCACCTCAAGGCGATGGTCGCGCAGGCCAAGGCGGAAGGGGTGCCCACCGTGCGCATCCATGCCCTGCTCGACGGCCGCGACGTGCCCGAGACCAGTGCGCTCGAATACGTGGTGCCCTTCGAAGCCTTCCTGGCCGGACTCAGCACGGGCGGCTTCGACGCCCGCATTGCTTCCGGCGGCGGCCGCCAGTACATCACCATGGACCGCTACGACGCCAACTGGCCGATGGTGGAAAAGGGCTGGCGCACCCACGTGCTGGGCGAGGGGCCCCAGTTCGGTAACGCCACCGAGGCGGTCAACGGCCTGCGTGAGCGCAATCCCGGCACCATCGATCAGGATCTGCCGGAGTTCGTCATCGCTGACGGTGGCAAGCCCATCGGCACCATCGAGGACGGCGATGCGGTGGTGTTCTTCAACTTCCGTGGCGATCGGGCCATCGAGATCACCCGCGCCTTCGTGGAAGAGGATTTCGACAAGTTCCAGCGGGTGCGCCACCCCCGTGTCACCTACGCCGGGATGCTCCAGTACGACGGTGACCTGCAACTGCCCAAGCGCTTCCTGGTGGCTCCGCCGGCCATCAAGGACACGTCCGGCGAGTGGTTCAGCCGCCAGGGCCTGGCCCAGTTCGCCTGCTCCGAGACCCAGAAGTTCGGCCATGTCACCTATTTCTGGAACGGCAACCGCTCCGGCAAGTTCGAGGGCGAGACCTGGCAGGAAGTTCCGAGCGATGTGGTGCCCTTCGAGCAGCGCCCCTGGATGAAGGCGGCCGAGATCACCGACGCGATGATCGCTGCCCTCAAGTCGGGCCAGTACAAGGTGCTGCGCTGCAATTTCGCCAACGGCGACATGGTCGGCCACACTGGCAACTTCCGTGCCGCGACCATGGCCGTGGAAGCCGTGGACCTGGCCCTGGCCCGCCTGCTGCCGGCCATCGAGGCTGCCGGCGGGGTGGCGCTGATCACTGCCGACCACGGCAACGCAGATGAGATGTTCGAGCTGGACAAGAAGACCAAGCTGCCCGCCACCAACAAGGACGGCTCCTTCAAGGCCAAGACGGCCCACACCCTCAACCCGGTGCCGCTGATCCTCTTCGACAAGGTCTCGGGCGGCCGGCTGGGGCTCAAGGCCAGCCCGGTGGCGGGCCTGTCGTCGATTGCCGCCACCACGGCCAACCTGCTCGGCTACGACAAGCATCCCGCCTGGGATGACAGCGTCCTTGAAGTGAAGTAAGGCACCTGCCCGGTGCGCGGGGAAGTCCCCGCCCGCCGGGCGATCAGGTCCTGACCAGGGGGCGAGCGATCGACCCGACACGCAGGATGCTCCCCGACAAGACCTCTACTGCGGACAATTCGACCATGCCCATCCTTTCTTCCCTGCGTCGCTCCCTCGAGCTCGACGTCACCCCCGACCAGGACGGCGTGTCGCAGGCCAGGCGCATCAACCAGCGGCGGATCCGGGTCTTTGCCACGGTCTTCCTGCTGGTGCTGCTGCCGGGGCTGCTGTGGAACTTCCTGAGGCCGGCCGAGTACCGGGCGACGACCCGCGTGCAGATCTCTCCCGGGAGCACCGAGCTGCGTCCGGCGACACCCGCGGTCCAGGTCCAGGCAGAGCGGCCGCGGACCGCCTCCGAGCTGCTCACCCAGGTCCAGGTCCTGACCAGCCGCCCCCTGCTCGGGAAGGTTGCATCAGCACTTGAGGCTGCCGGGCTGCCGCTGCCTGGGGCCGATGCGGCGGCGCGACTGCGCGAGATGATCACCGCCGAGGCGGTGGAGGGCACCGAGGTCGTCGAGCTGCAGGCCACCGGCACGCAGCCCGAGCAGCTGGCGGCGGCACTCAACAAGCTGGTGGACATCTACCGGGAAGACATGAAGGCCTCGTACGGGGCGGTGGCCGGTGAAAGCCTGGCCCAGGCCCGCCAGGAGGTCGAACGCCTGGCGGCGACCGTGCTGGCGCGCCGGCAGCGGGTCGAAGCCTTGCGCAATGCCTCCGGCGGGCTCTCCCCGGAGCGGGACGAGAACGAGGCGGTGGCCCGCATCAAGGGGCTCACCGCGTCCCTCAACGTTGCGACCGAGAAGGCTGCAGTGGCCGAGGCCCGCCTCAAGGCCCTGAAGGCGGGCGGCAAGGGCGCCAGCGGGGCGGAGGATCCGACCCTGGCCAATATGGAGGCCAGGGCCTCCCAGCTGGCCGAGGAGATCCGCCAGATGGAGCGGACTTACACGCCGGACTTCATGCGCATGGACCCCCGGGCCAAGCAACTGCAGACCCGTTTTGCCGAGATGGAGCGGCAGATCGAGGCGCAGCGCATGACCAGCCGGGAGAACATCCTGCAGGCGGCGCAGGACGATTACGCCAGCGCCCGCGCCACCGTCGAGCGCCTGCAGTCGGAAATCCGCAGCCAGCGCGGGGCCGTGCAGGACTTTTCGCAGCGTTTCACCCAGGCCAAGACGCTGGAGGATGATCTGGCCCAGATCGAGCGTGCCAGCCGCGAAGCCCAGGAGCGCCTGGCACGCCTGGAGGCCAGTGAGAAGAGCCGGCTGCCCGCCCTCAGCCTGGTGGAGGCCGCCAGCGTGCCCCGCAAGCCTTTCCGTCCGGACTACCTGCTGGATGGGCTGATCGTGCTGGGCGTGGCCTTCGGCCTGGGTCTGCTGGCGATCTGGTTCGTTGAGCTCTTCAACCGCCAGCCCCAGGCCGCGGCCCAGGCCAGTACCACCGTGATCATGCCCCAGCCGTGGGGCGGGCCGTCCCCGGGCGCCCCCGGCGTGGCCGGGCTGGCCGCGCCTGGGCGGGACGCGCCGGTGCTGGCGGGAGCCGCTCCCGGACTGCTCGCCGCCCACAGCCGTCCGCCCCGGGAACTGTCCCAGGAGGAGGTGGTTGACCTGCTGGCCGCCTCGTCCGGGGAAGGCCGTTTCGTGCTCGGCCTGCTGTTGATGGGCCTGACCACCGAGGAGGCGGCGGCCCTCAACCAGGGCGATTTCGATGCTGCGGATGGCTGGCTGAAGGTCGTCGGCAGCTCGCCGCGACGCCTGGAGACCCCGGCCTGGATGGCGGGCTGCCGCCCCTCTGCGATCGGTGGCAGCGAGGCCCCCCTGCTGCAGGACGCTGCCGGCGCCCGGCTGCAGCCTGCGGATATCCAGTCGATCCTGGCCTGTGCCGCCTTCGACGCCGGGCTGAGCAGCGCCGGCAGCATCGATGCGGAAGTGCTGCGCCACACCTGCATTGCCTGGCTGGTACGCCAGGGGCTGCGTTTCTCGGAACTGGGCGGCCTGGTCGGGCGCCCCAGTCCGGAGGCGCTGGCGGCCTACGCCGGCCTGGCGCCGGAGGGTGCCAAGTTGCCCGCCACCGAGATCGACCCCCTGATGCCCGCCCTGCGGGCGATGGGGGCCTGAGTCGAGCTAGGCGGGCCGGGTTGGACATGAAAAAAGGGGCCGCGGCCCCTTTTTTTAATACGGACCGGCGATGTTCAGCGGTTCTTGAAGTCGGCCTTGCGCTTCTCGACGAAGGCGGCCATGCCTTCCTTCTGGTCTTCGAGGGCGAAGGCCGAGTGGAAGACCCGACGCTCGAACAGCAGGCCTTCGTTGAGGCTGCTCTCGTAGGCGCGGTTCACCGATTCCTTGATCATCATGACCACCGGCAGGGAGAAGCCGGCGATGGTGGCGGCGGCCTTCAGGGTCTCTTCGAGCAGCTGTTCGGCCGGGATCACGCGGGCCACCAGGCCGGACTTCTCGGCTTCGGTGGCGTCCATCATGCGGGCGGTCAGGCACAGGTCCATGGCCTTGGCCTTGCCCACGGCGCGGGGCAGGCGCTGGGTGCCGCCGGCCCCCGGCAGGATGCCCAGCTTGACTTCCGGCTGGCCGAACTTGGCCGTATCGGCGGCGTAGATCATGTCGCAGCTCATCGCCAGTTCGCAGCCGCCGCCGAGGGCGAAGCCCGCCACCGCGGCGATCACCGGCTTGCGACAGGTCTTCACGCGTTCCCAGTTGCGGGTGATGTAGTCGCCCTTGTAAGCGTCCATGTAGCTGAAATTGGCCATCATGGTGATGTCGGCGCCGGCGGCGAAGGCCTTTTCAGAGCCGGTGATGACGATGCAGCCGATGTTCTCGTCGGCTTCGAAGCCGTTGAGGGCCAGGCCCAGCTCGTCCACCAGCGCGTCGTTGAGGGCGTTGAGGGCCTTCGGGCGGTTGAGGGTGATGAGGCCGACCTTGCCGCGGGTTTCGACGATGATGTTCTGATAGTCCAATTTGTTCTCCTGTTGCGATTGTTATTAGATTGCTCCCGCCTGGCGCAGGCCGGCGATCGCCTCCGGGGTGAATCCCCAGT